>JAFAYS010000193.1 GCA_019240175.1 Chloroflexota bacterium
ACTCGCGGATCAGATCGCGGGTCATGCGCCACCAGCCTTCCAACTCGCCGTAGCCAAGCTCGCTGATACCCACGCCGCCGGGCACGCCATCGTAGATAAAGATCGTCGCGGCGTCGGTGTCGGGATGCCAGGCCGTGGAAACGCCGCCGATGTCCCAGCGATCGCACATGGCCAGCAGCGGCAGCAGGGCGATCATCGCGTGCTCGGCGGCGTGCAGACCACCGCGCAGGTCCTGCTGCGCCTGGCGCAGCCGCTCGACATGAGGGCGGGGCAGCGTGAACCAGATTGCGTGGGTGACGAACTGCTGCGGCGGCAGCTCTAGCTCATGATCGCTGAGCACGTCTTCCTTGTAGAGCGCTTTTCGTCGGTAGCCGACCACCGTGCGCCGAACGTCGACCTCGCCGAAGCAGGCCGTGGTGATGCCCACCGGACGGCTGGCGCGCATCTCGACGATCTCGATATCGGTTACGTCGCGCGGTTGGGTGTAGTAGTTGACCTCGGCCTGGCGCGCCGTTGCGGAGCGCGACAGCAGATCCAGATCCAGCACCAGGTAGCTCTCGCCCTGATGCAGGTAGATCGCGCCGGTGTGAACCTCGAACGGCGCGCGGTTGAGCGGCACCTGCTCGATCGTATGCCCGTTTTCCAGCCGCAGCTCGATCGTCTCTCCGCCGGTCGCGCGAATCGACACGAGCTCGGCAGGATAGGTGCCGATCGGTAGGTAGGCTTTGCCCGCACGCTCACGCAGCACCTCGTCGCCGATCAGCGACTCGACCAGCGGCAGCGCGGGCTCGCCAAACCAGGCGATGGTTTCGTCCGGTTCCAGTGGCCGCTCGAAGGCCGCGCAGAGCAGATGATCGTTCAGAATATACGGATTTTCCAGCGAGATGCGCGCCTGCTCGTGAGGCCGGGCGAAAAACTCAGTCGGATTGCGCATCCAGTATTGATCCATCGGATCATCGAGCGCCACCAGCACGCCCAGGCTCGGATGCTGACCGCGTCCGGCGCGTCCGAACTGCTGCCAGGTGCTCGCCACCGTTCCCGGATAGCCGTTGAGGATCGCCGCGTCTAGCCCGCCGATATCTACGCCCAGCTCCATCGCGTTGGTCGAAACAATGCCGATCAGCTCGCCGGTGAAGAGCGAGCGCTCGATCGCCCGCCGATCCTGCGCCTGGTAGCCAGCTCGGTACGACGCGATCCGCCCTGCGATCGTCGGCTGCTGGGTTTCCAGGCGGCTGCGGGCGTAGCGCACCAGCAGCTCGGCGATCTTGCGGGCGCGCGTGAAGGTGATCGTTTTGATCTCCTGCTCGATCAGATCCGTGAACAGCCCGACGGTCTCGACGTTGGTCGAGGCGCGCTGCCCGGAGAGCACATCTTGCAGCGGCGGATTCCAGAAAAGCACCGTGCGTGGACCACGCGGCGCGCCGCTGCCCTCGATCACGGCCACGTCGTCGCCCAGCAGTGCGCTCAGGTGCTCGTGCGGATTGCCGATCGTGGCGGAGGCGAAGATGAACTGCGGATCGCTGCCATACATGCGGCAGACGCGCCGCAGCCGCCGTAGCAGCAGCGCCACATGCGATCCGAACACGCCGCGATACACGTGCGCCTCGTCGATCACCACCACCTTCAAGCGACTAAAAAAGCGGCTCCAGGTCGCGTGATTGGGCAAAATGCCCAGGTGCAGCATATCGGGATTGGAGAGCAGAATATTGGCGCTGGCGCGGATCGTCGTGCGCTCATTCTTAGCCGTGTCGCCGTCGTAGATCGCGGCGCGAATGTGGGGCAGCTCGTCGCCCGTCAGCTCACGTAGCGCCCGCAGCTGATCCTGGGCCAGCGCTTTGGTCGGAAACAGGTACAGCGCCCGTGAGCGCGGATCGGCGTGGATCGCCTCAAGCGTCGGCAGGTGGTAGCACAGCGTTTTGCCGGAGGCGGTCGCGGTCACCACGCCGAAATGCCGACCGCTGCGGGCCAGATCGATCGCCTCCGCCTGGTGGCTGTAAAGCTGCTGGATGCCCTGCGCGCGGAGTGCAGCCTCGATCGGTGTGGGCAGCGGCTCGGCAGGCGCGGCCCATTGCGCCATCTGCGGGCTGATCCGCTCGACGTGGATCAAGCGCTCACGGTATTCGGGCAGCGCCTGTAAACGTTGTAAGAAATCTGAAAGATCCATGAGAGATTTAGTTAAATTTCCCTTCCAAAGCGCGGTTAGTCATGCTATACTATGCTCAGTCACAGTATATCACTTGCTCCCCCCAATGCCCCAGCGCCCACGCCGTCGCCATCCAGCACGCAAGTTACTGTCTAGACTGGTCGATGAGGATCAGAGAAGAAGGAGGCCTTCTATGCTGGCCCCCCAGGTTACCCAACTCCTTGAACGCGCAGTTAACACATCCTGCAAACTGGCGATTGTGCTGACTTTCCTGGATCACAGCTCGCTCAACGCGACGTCCAGTGAGATTGCTGCGCGCGTCTGCCGCGACATTTGGAGCGTTGAGGCCGCGCTTAACGAGCTGGCCGAGGACGGAATCTTGACACTTCGCGATAAGCGCTATAGCTGCGCGACCTGCGCCGAGCGGCGCGCGGAGCTGAGCGAGCTGCGTCGAACCTACGAGCATCCATTGCTCCGCGACGAAGTTCAGGCGCTGCTGCGCGATCTGGAGTGTTACGCTCCGTATCGCAAAGATCTGGCGTTTTTCCAATCGCGATCACGCGTCGTCTAAGCGCTCTGGTCCACTTCTTGCACAGGTTTGTCGTAGAAGACAGAGTAGCAAGGAGAGGACTATATGAAGTTTATGAAGTCGGCTGCCGTCTTGATGCTGATTGCACTGGCAGCCTGCGGTCCTGCCGATGTGAATCAAGCCACAAACGAAGCGGCTACAAGCATTAGCGGCGCGCTGCCGTCACTGCCGCCGGGCACGGACGCAACTGCCGCTGCGGCACTCAATGATCCAACGGCACAGGCTGCACTTGCCACAGCAGAGGCAGCGCTCAACGATCCGACCGCGCAAGCGCTGCTAGAGCAGGCAGGCGCAGAGCTGGAAGGTTTGGTGCCCTCGGATCTGCGACTCCAGGCGGACCAGCCGCTGGTGTTGGACACGACCCGCGAGGTCGCCGGCGTGACAAACTATAAATGGACGGTTGCTGAAGTGCCGGCTGGTGCCGAGAGCGCTAAAGGCCAGGTGATCGAAGAAAATTCAACCGGTAAGCTCACGATCGAGCCGGCGGATTACGCGAAGTATTTCCCGGCCTCAGGCGACTACACGGTGAATCTCGATCTGACCTTCCAGGGCGGAACCACGCAGACGGTGCCGATCCCGGTGACCGTACCGTAGCGTTTTTCGCTCGGGCGGCTACATTTGAGCCAATTCGTGCGACGGACCTGTAAGAGGTCCGTCGTGTGGTTTAAGTCGCCGGAAGATGCGGTATAGTTTGGGCTATGCAAAGCTATTCTTCTGCCACGCTGCTCGGCGTGCGCGTTGACGATGTTTCGATGGATCAGGCGGTCGCGCAGATTGCCGCGTTTGTGCGCGATGGCGGCTCGCATCATGTGGTGACGGTTAATCCTGAGTTTGTGATGTCCGCGCAGCGGGACACGGAGTTTCTCCACACGCTGCAACGCGCCGATCTCGCCGTTCCCGATGGTGTCGGGCTAAATTTTGCGGCGCGCTGGACGGGCCAGACGCTGCGCTCGCGTGTGCCGGGTATCGAGTTGTGTGAGCGGCTGGCGTCACTGAGCGCAACTACCGGCATCCGGCTGTATCTGCTGGGTGCGGCACCGGGCGTGGCTGAGGCGGCGGCGGCAGTTCTGGAACAGCGCTTCCCCGGCGTGACAATCGCGGGCTGCTTTGCGGGATCGCCGCGTCCCGACGATGAGCCGGAGATTCACCAGCGTCTGCGCGCGGCCCGGCCCGATGTGTTGCTGGTGGCCTATGGCTCGCCGGCGCAAGATTTGTGGATCGCCTGCAATCAGCCGGTGCTCAACATTCCCGTCGCGATCGGCGTTGGCGGCGCGCTCGACTATATCTCAGGCCGCGTGATCCGCGCTCCACAGTGGCTGCGCCGGATTGGCTTGGAGTGGCTGTTTCGCTTGATTCGGCAGCCCTGGCGCTGGAAGCGAATCTGGACGGCGGTGGTGCGCTTTCCGGTGGCGGTGATACGAGAACAAAGAACAAAGAAACAAAAGAACAAGGGAACAAAGTAATACCGCCGTTCCCCTCGCCTGCCGTCCCGCGCAGAAGTTCCTGTGCGGGAGCGGGGAAGGGGTGGCGAGGGGAACGAGCCGGGGGTGAGGGCCAGGCACGCAAGGCCCTACCAAATCTCTACTCGGAGATGTTACACTTAACAGTGAGAATGATTCTCTAGCTAGAGGAAGATGCGATGCGAAAATGGCCGCTGCTTTATCAGATTCTTGCTGTGAACAGCGCGATTGTGTTTATTGGCGCGGCTGCCGGTACGACGATCACCCGCACGCTGGCGCAGCAGTCGAGTATTGCGCTGACGGTGAGCTTTGCCAGTCTGGGCTTGCTGCTGAGCATCGCGGCCAACTATGTGCTGCTGCGGCTGGCGCTGCGTCCGCTGCTGGTGCTGCAAACGGTCTCCGAGCTGGTCGCGGAAGGCGATCTGCGGATTCGCGCCGAAGAAACGGCGGGCGAGCCCAACCTGGCGCGGCTGGCGCATACGTTTAACACGATGCTCGATCGGCTAGAGGAGGACACGCTGGCGCTTGAGCACTCGCGCCGCCTGACCGAGCAGCTAACCCAGCAGGTGCTTTCGGCGCAGGAAGAAGAGCGGCGACGCATCGCGCGTGAGCTGCATGACGAGACCGCGCAGTCGCTGGCCACGCTCGGCATCTACATCGATACCGTGCTGAGCACCGAGGCCGAGCATATGACGCCCTCGCTGCACAATGGCCTGAGCCGCGTGCGTGAGGTCGTCGATCGCACATTGGTCGGCGTCCGCACGATCATCGCGGATCTGCGCCCGTCGCTGCTGGACGATCTGGGGCTGGCCGCCGCCCTGCGCTGGCAGGCGCAGCATCGCCTTGAGGCTGACGGCCTGCGCGTTGATCTTCAAATTCGCGGCGAGGGCCGTCGCTTGCCTCCGCCGGTCGAGACAGCGCTCTACCGTATTCTGCAAGAGGCGATCACCAATATTTTGAAGTATGCCAGCGCCTCGTATGTCGAGATCGACCTGGATCTGAGCCGGCCTGACCTGGTGACGGCGCGCATCGAGGACGACGGGCGCGGCTTCGATCGCGATACGCTTGGCCCGACAACGCACGGCCAGGGCGTGGGCATCTTCGGCATGCAGGAGCGGGCGAATCTCGTCGGCGGCACCTTGCAGATCGATAGCGCGCCCGGCGAAGGTACCGAAGTCCGCGTGTGCATCCCCACCGATCTGGCGCTGGCTGCCTATGCCAATTGCCAGCCGCATGAGAGTATTGTTGCCGCGGTGCAGTCAAGCTGAAGTTCGATCGCCAGGTAGAGCTTTCGCACCCTGTCTCATCGGAGATGCTGGATCGCGATGTTGCCCCATGTGCGCTGAAGATACTCGGCAACCAATCGGCGATGACAACGTTCGGGCTGGTCCTCGCTGCACAGCAAGCACGCGCGATCCAGGAGATCGTGAGGAATCGTATCCTCGACGTGGCGCTCGGCCATTAGCTCCAGAAACGCTTGCTCGTACACGTTCCACTCGCCTTTGCGCTTTTTGTACGCGTCGAGCAGCTCGGCGGTGGGCGCAAGCTCCGGCAGATGCAGGTACTCGATGCCGCAGATCGCTCGTAGGAAGTAGGCCAGGTCGTCCTTTTTGGCAAAGCCAGCCAGCTGTGAGCTATTGTTGAGCCGCACATCGATCAGGCGCTTGACACCGGCGCGCTGTAGCTCGGTGAAGAAGCGCTCGGCGGGTTTTTTGGTAAAGCCGATCGTGAAGATCTGAATTATGCTCATCGCAGCTTCGCCCGTTCGATCATCCCCCTTAACATACACCCTCGAATCTGCCGCTTGCAGCGCTATTGTACGATACAAATGTCTGCAAGAATAGCTAACGACATAGCTAACGACAGCGTAATATCTGGTTGACGTAACTGGCTTTACAGATGTAAGATCGCTGTATATCCCCGGCACGTTTATTGCGGCACGTTCCACTCACATTTTTGTCCTGATTTCACCAGCAACCTGAATCGTCCAGGAGCAGAAAGGGACACACCCTATGGACCCTCTGAGTAAACCGATTAGCCGCCGCGATGTGTTGCGCGGCGCGGCAGCGGGAGGCTTCGCGCTCGGCGGCGTGATGGCGTTCGGCGCGGATCTGGCGGCGGCCAAAGTTCACGCGCAGCGGCTCAAGATCGCCGGTGCCCGCGATGTGCCGAGCATCTGCCCGTACTGCGCGGTCGGCTGCGGCACGTTGATCAGCGTGAAGAAAGATGAGGCGACCGGACGCGATCGGATCATCAACATCGAGGGCAACCCCGACTCGCCGATCTCGGAGGGCAACTTGTGTCCCAAGGGCGCGGCCTCGCTCCAGCTGGCGGTCAACCCGCTGCGCTCGACCAAGGTCAAGTACCGTGCGCCGGGTGCGACCGAGTGGGAAGAAAAGCCGCTCGATTGGGCGATGGAGCGGATCGCGCAGCTGGTGAAGGAGACGCGCGACCGGACTTTTACCGAGACCTACGCGACCAAGGACAAAGACGGCAACCCGGTGCAGAAGCAGGTCAACCACACGCTGGCGATCGGCTCGCTGGGCGGCGCGACGATGGACAACGAGTGGAACTATGTGCAGCTCAAGCTGATGCGTGCGCTGGGCGTTGTGTTCCTTGAAAATCAGGCCCGTATATGACACTCTAGCACGGTCCCAGGTCTGGGATCAAGCTATGGTCGTGGCGGCGCTACGACATTTCAACAAGATCTGCAAAACTCCGATTTCATTATGATCATGGGCTCCAACTTTGCCGAGTGTCACCCGGTCGGCTTCCGCTGGGCGATGAAAGGCAAGGCCAGAGGTGCCAAAATCGTCCATATCGATCCGCGCTTCACGCGTACCTCGGCGATGGCCAATATCCACGCGCCGATCCGCGCCGGCTCCGATATCGTCTTCCTGGGCGGGCTGATCAACTATATCCTCAGCAACGACAAATTCTTCCGCGATTACGTCGTCAACTACACCAACGCGCCGACCCTGATCGACACGGCCTACCAGGATACCGAAGATCTGGACGGCGTTTTTTCCGGGCTGGCCGAGGATGCCCAGGGGCGGCGCTACGACCCCACGAGCTGGAAGTATCAGAGCGATGCGCCCGAAGGCCAGAACCAGCCGCAGCCTGAGGTCGCCGAGGCGTCGTCGTTTTCGGCGCGTGTGGGCCGGCTGGTCGGTGGGCGGCCACGGCAAGACCTGACGCTGCAAGATCCCAACTGCGTTTTCCAGATTCTCAAGCGCCACTACGCCCGCTACACGCCCGAGATGGTCGAGCAGGCGACCGGCTGTCCGCAGGATGTGTTCGGGCGCGTGGCCGAGACGATCACCGAAAACTCGGGGCCGGATCGTACCGGCTGCGTGGTCTACGCCGTGGGCTGGACGCAGCATACTGTCGGCGTGCAGATCATTCGCGCGGCGACGATCCTGCAAACGCTGCTCGGTAACATCGGACGACCGGGCGGCGGCATTCTGGCCCTGCGCGGCCACGCCACGATCCGGGGCTCGACCGATATTCCCACGCTCTACAACCTGCTGCCGGGCTACCTGAACACTCCCAGCGCGCTCAAAGCCCACGACGATCTGGGCGCATACCTGGAAGCCGAGGTCACGCCGACCGCCTACTGGTCGAACATGCCCAAGTTTATGGTCTCGCTGCTCAAGGCCTGGTATGGCGACGCCGCCACCGCCGACAACGATTACGGCTATCGCTGGCAGCCCAAGATCGTCGGCGATCACTCGCATATGCCGATGTTTGTGCATATGGCCGAGGGCAAGATGGAAGGCTTCTTCGCCATGGGCCAGAATCCGGCGGTGGGTGGGCAGAACGCGGGCTTCCAGCGTCAGGCGCTGGCCAAGCTCAAATGGATGGTCGTGCGCGATCTGTTCGAGACCGAGACCGCCAGCTTCTGGAAGGATTCGCCCGAGGTCAAAGACGGCAAGCTGAATCCGGCCACTATCCAGACCGAGGTCTTCTTCCTGCCCGCCGCCGCCGCGCCCGAGATGGACGGCTCGTACACCAACACCCAGCGGCTGATCCAGTGGCACGACAAGGCCGTCGATCCGCCCGACGATGCGCGCTCCGACATCTGGTTTACGGTGCATCTGGGGCTGCGGCTCAAGGAGCTGTATGCGGACAGCGCCAATCCGCGCGACGACGGCATTAGAGCGCTGACCTGGGACTACATCGACGAGGAAGAAAACGCGCAGTGGCTGATCAAAGATGAGCCGTCGGCTGAGCGGATCGTCAAGGAGGTCAACGGCTACTTCGTCGACACGGGCAAGCCTGTGCGCGGCTTTGGCGATCTCAAGGACGACGGCACCACCGCCTGCGGCAGCTGGATCTACTCCGGCATCTTCGCGCCTGACGCCGAGCATCCTGACGGCGTGAACCGCGCGGCGGCGCGCGAAAAAGGCCGCTGGATCTCGCCGAAGTGGGCCTTCGCCTGGCCTGCCAATCGTCATCTGATGTACAACCGCGCCTCAGCCGATCCCGCGGGCAACCCCTGGCCCAAGGAGGCGCGACTGGCCCAGGAGTTCGATCCGAGCGGCCAGTCCAAGGGCTTTGTCTGGTGGGACCCCAACGGCGAGACGCAGGACGCGCAGGGCAACATCACACGCGGCAAATGGGTCGGCATCGAGGGCGAAGTTCCCGACTTTCCCACGACCAAAGCGCCGACCACCGCAGCCAAGCCCAACGGCGTCGGTCTGGACTTCCACAGCGGTGCCGATCCGTTCATCATGAAGGCCGACGGCAAAGCCTGGCTCTTCGCGCCGTCCGGCCTGACCGACGGGCCGCTGCCGACGCACTACGAGCCCGCCGAGTCGCCGGTGGAGAATAGCCTCTACAAGCAGCAGAATAATCCGGTCTTCAAGCGCTACGACGTCGAGGGCAATCGCCTGGCTGAGCCCGGCGATCCGGCCTATCCCTACGTGCTGTCGACCTATCGTTTGACGGAGCATCATCTGAGCGGCACGATGAGCCGCTGGGTGCCCTGGCTGGCCGAGCTACAGCCCGAGCTGTTCATCGAGATGAGTCCCGAACTGGCTCAAGAGAAAGGCATCAGCAACACGCAGTTTGTCACAGTTTCAACGCCGCGCGGCTCGATCCGGGCTAAAG
>JAFAYS010000392.1 GCA_019240175.1 Chloroflexota bacterium
GCAGGAGCGCCCGCGCCGAGCAGCGCGCCGTCCGCAACCTTGACCGCCGCACCGCGCGCCACCAGATAATCCGCGTTCTCGTCCTGGTGAACGTATGGATACGGCACCAGCACCGCCGGCAGCTTCGCCGCCGGCAGCTCCGCCAGCGTCGAGGCACCCGATCGCGCGATCGCCAGATCCGCTGCGCCAAAGGCTTGCACCATCGTGCCGTGCAAATACGCAAACAGATGGTAGCGTGGTCGCAGCTCCGCCGGCAAGCGATCTTCTGCCTCGCGCAGCCAGCTTTCGTCGCCTTCACGACCGCAGACGTGAATCACATGCGCCAGGCCGAGCAAGTCAGGCAATAATGCCTCGATCGCCCGATTGATGCTGCGCGCGCCACGGCTGCCGCCATACACAAACAGCAGCGGCAGATCGTCGTCGATTCCGAACTCCGCGCGGCTGGCGGCCCGATCGACCTCGAACAGATCCTGCCGCACCGGATAGCCCGTCACCACGGTTTTGCCGCGCGGCAGATAGTTCAGCGACGGCTCGAACGAGCAGGCCACGCGCGTCGCGATCTTTGCCAGCACCTTGACCGCCAGCCCCGGCACGATGTCGGGCAGATAGATCATCGTCGGGACGCCGAGCTGCCGCGCCGCCACAAAGAGCGGAATGCACACATAGCCGCCGGTGCCGAGGATCGCCGCCGGACGCTCCTGACGGATCAGGGTGCGCGCCTCGGTGATGCCGCGTACGATCAAGCCGCTGCTGCGCAACAGCTCACGCGGGCCGCGACCACGTACGGCAGCCGCCGTGATCGAGCGAAACGGCAGCGCGCTTTCCTTGGCTACCAGTCCCTGCTCCATGCCGTCGTGCGAGCCGACATACATCAGCCGCCACGGCTCGATCTGCTCGTCGGGAGCAGCGGCCAGATCAACGGCTGCGCCAGGTGCCGCCGCTGGGACTGGTCTTGCTGTCGCCGCGCTTGGCTGCGCGGGGCTTGGATTGCCCCTTGCTGCTCGTGCTGAGCCGCCGCCAGCCACGCGTTGAGACGGTGACAGCCTCGCGATCATTCGTTCGGGCAAAACTGACGCCACGGCGAGCGCTGGATACACGTGGCCCCCGGTTCCCCCGCCGCATAACAGCAGCGAAGGCCGGGATGAGGCCGATAGCGCGGCGCTTGCGGGGCGCGGCGACGGGTCGCTCGACGACGGGCGAGACGACGGGTTCTGGTCGTTGATCATCAACATGCTTTGAAATATTGAGCAATACGCCCATCGCGAAGAGACACATCGCGAGCGACGTACCGCCGACCGAGATAAAAGGCAGCGTCTGACCCGTGAATGGGATCAGCGACGACACCACCGCCATATTCAAGAACGCCTGGAAGGTGACCCAGCTGGTGATACCCACCGCCAGCAACGCCGCGAACGGATCTTGCGACCGCGCCGCGATGCGATAGCCGCGATAGGCCAGCAGCAGAAACGCGCCCATCACGGTCAGCGTGCCCACCAGGCCCAGCTCCTCGCCGATCACGCTAAAGATCGCGTCGGCGTGGGCGGATGGCAGCCACAAGAACTTTTGCCGGCCCTGACCGAGGCCGCGGCCAAACCAGTTGCCCGACGCCAGCGCGTAGAGCGAGTGGATCGGCTGGAAGCCACCGCCGCGCGGATCAGCCCAGGGATCTTGAAAGATCTGGATACGCGCGCTGGCATGCGCCAGTGACTGGATCAGCGTCCAGCCCACGGTCACCGCGCCGACCATGCCAACGCCAATGTGGACCAGGTTCGCGCCAGCCGCGAAGTACACCGCGACTGCGATCAGCGTCAGCATCACCGCCGAGCTCATGTTGCGCTGAGCATACATGATGCCGACCAGCAAGCCCACGATCAGGCCGAACGGAATCAGGCCAACCGTCATCGAGCGCAGCTTGTCGCCGCGACCCATCAGCCAGGCCGCCAGATACACGATCAGCGCGAACTTAGCGATCTCGGTCGGCTGGAACTGAAAGCCGCCGATGCGAATCCAGCGATCCGCGCCGCCCGCCCGCGTCATGCTTTCGGGCAGCAGCAGCACCAGCACCAGCAGCGCGACGGTTGTACCGAAGAGCGGCAGCGCCAGCCGTCGCCACAAACGGTAATCGATGCGCTGCGCGACCAGCAGACCCGCGCCGCCCACAGCCATCCACATCAGCTGGCGGATGAGATAATGCGTCTGGGAGTTGCCCTCGTTGACGGCGATGAAAAAGCTTGAGCTATACACCATCACCAGCCCGAACACGGACAGCCCCAGCACCAGCGCCAGCAGCGTGTAATCGGGCGGACGGCGGTTTGTATCGATCATAAAAAGCTCCTCCCAATTCAACGGCTACGGACGAAGTTCACTCTATATAAGAATCTAGAACAAACTAGCTGAAACACACCACAATCACACAGATACTTTGTTCCCTTGTTCTTTTGTTCCCTTGTTCCCTAGGTTCTAGGTTCTAAGTTCTAAGTTCTAGGTTCTCGCTACGGCTGCGCTACCAAAAACCAGCCGACCAGCCCCACCAGCAGAACAGCTGCGACAATCCAGCCGATCAGCGGCACGTCGCGGCGCTCTACGGTCGGCATGTAGGTGCGTCGCTCGATCACATAGCGCGGTGCCAGCGCCAGGCCGCTAATGCCGCCGATGATCAGACCGCCGATATGCGCCGAGTTGTCGATATTCGGCACCACAAAGCCAAACGCTAGATTGATCACCGCCAGCGTCGCCATCTGGCCGAGCTGCATCTTCGACGCTTCCCAGCCAACAAACGAGCGCGCGGTGAACGCGAACGCCGCCAGCGCGCCCAGCAGCCCAAAGATCGCGCCCGACGCCCCGACCGAGAGCACATCCGGGTTGAACACGTAGCTCGCAATGCTGCCGGCCAGGCCCGAAAGCAGGTAGATCGCCAGAAAGCGCAGCGTGCCATACACGCGCTCAGCCTCGGTACCCAGCGCGTAGAGCGCCCACGAGTTGAAAAGCAGATGCGTCAGATTGCCGTGCAGCACCATCGGCGTCAGCAAGCGCCACCACTGGCCCGCATCGATCGCCTGGTTCTCCTTGCCGCCCAGCACATACAGCGCGTTATTCCAGCCAATCCGCCCGCCCACAAACACCGAGATGCCGTACATGATCACGTTGATCGCCAGCAGCACAAAGATCGCGCGCGGCGGTGACAGCGGCAGTTCCAGGCGAATCCGGCGCGGCGCTCCGTAGGCTTCCTCCACGATCGGCGTCGGCGCGGGTGTATCGCCCGGCGGTGGCGTGTAGCGCTGCTCCGGCGACTGCGGTCGGGCGTGGAACTCTTGCTCCAGCCGCGACATCATCTCGTGCAGATCGCGATCATCCGGCTCGCGTGGTGGTGTACTCATGACAAAGACCGTACGATCTGCCGAAATTGCTCGCCACGATCGAACTCATTGCGAAACATCCCGAAGCTGGCACAGCCAGGCGAGAGCAGAACGGAGTCGCCGGATTCAGCCACGCCATAGGCCGCCTCGACGGCCTCGCGCAGATTATCGAACGGGCCAAGCGGCTGCGGCAGCTCGCCCTGCGTCGAGTGTCGCGCCGCCGAGAGCGCATCGATCAGCTTGTCGGTCGCGTCGCCTTTGAGCAGCACTACGGCTTTGGCGCGCTGAATCAGATTGCGCGCGAAATCCATAAAATCCAGCCGCTTGTCCGCGCCACCCGCGATCACGATCTTGGGCGTCTGGACGCTGCGCAGCGCCATGACCGCCGCCGTGGGCGTGGTCGCGGTGGTATCGTTGATGAAGCGCACGCCGTTCAGCTCGCGCACCAGCTCCAAGCGATCCGGCACGCCGCTAAAGTTCTGGATCGCCGCGCGAATGTTTTCGGTCTTAACGCCACAGGCCGTTGCCAGCGCCGTGGCCGCCGCAATATTTTCCAGATTGTGACGTCCCAGCAGGCTCACCTCGTCCTTGCTCGCCACGATCTCGGTGTTGCCGTTGTCCTGCCAGAACAAAAAGCGCTTATTCCAGGCTGCCAGCAGATCGCGCGGATGCTTGCGGGCAAACTCCTGCACGTACTCGCCGTAGTCGCCGGCGAACCAGGCCACATGCCCCGGCGCGCGCAGCGCCATATCCGCGACCGTCGCGTCGGTCATGTTCAGCACCACGATGCCGTCGCTGCCCTGATGCAGAAAGATCTGGCGCTTGGCCTCGATGTACGACGCCATCGACGGGTAGCGATCCAGATGATCGGCGGAGATGTTAGTCACACAGGCAAAGCGCGGGCTGAGACCGGCCTCGCCCAGGCCTTCGAGCTGCCACGACGACAGCTCCAACACCACCGGACTCTTGGCCGTGATCTTGGGCAGCTGTGCCAACGCCGAGACCCGCAGATTGCCGGCGACCACTGTGTCGGGAAACTGCTGCTTGAGCATCGCCGCCGTCAGCAGCGTCGTGGTGGTCTTGCCCTTGGTGCCGGTGATGCCGATGATCGGGCCGGGACACAGCCGGAAAAACAGCGTCATCTCCATCTCGATCGCCGCGCCGGCCTCACGCGCAATCTGCAAGTAGCGCGACTCGCGCGGCACGCCTGGGTTGCGGATCACGATCTCAGCACTGCGAAAATCGTCATCGCGATGCTCGCCCAGCACATACTCGACCGGCAGATCGCGGAGCTGCTCAAGCGTTGCGGCCAGCTGCTCGGGACTGCGCAGATCGGTCACCATGACCTGCGCGCCCTGCTCGACCAAAAAGCGCGTGACGCCCAGGCCGCCGCCGTGAACGCCCAGGCCCATCACTAACGCGCGTTTTCCTCGAAGTTCCATCAATACTGTCCGTATTCACGAGCCACGACATGCCCGATCGTGTGTGAGGTGCTGCCGCCTTCGGGCGTGCCGCGCGAGCCGGGCGTGGTCAGCGCCAGCGAGATCCCGATAAACGCCGCGATCATCGCGACCAGCACAAACCTTTGCATCACTTGCGTCTCGGACCAGCCCATTAGCTCAAAGTGATGATGCAGCGGCGCGATCTTGAAGAGCCGCCGTCCGACACCGGTGCGTCGTCGTGTCCACTTGAAGTACAGCGTTTGCAAGCCCGACGAGGCCGCCTCGGCCACAAAGATCACGCCGATCAGCGGCAAGAGCAGCCAGTGCTGCGACATTAATGCCACCACGCCGAGCACCGCGCCCATCGCCAGCGCGCCGGTATCGCCCATGAAGACCTGCGCCGGATGCGCGTTGTACCAGAGAAAGGCCGCGTTCGCGCCGACCATCGTAAAGCAGAAGGCCTGCAGATAGACCAGACGCGGCGAGGCCACAAACGAGATCACACCGTATGCCGCAAACGCGATTGTCAGCGTCCAGGCGGCCAAACTGTCGAGGCCATCGGTGATATTGACCGCGTTGGACGTCGCCACGATCACAAAGACCGCCAGCGGGATATACCAGTAGCCGATATCACGCGTGCCGATAAAAGGAATCTGCACGAGGCCGCCGTGCGCCAAGCCGTAATATTCTCTTGGTAAATAGATCGCCAGCGCCGCAATCAGCGCCAGGATCGCCTGCCAGACAAATTTGAGCCGGACCGTCAGGCCAAAGGTCTTCGACTTCGAGCCGGTCAGCGTCAGAAAATCGTCGAAGCCGCCCAGGATCGCGAACGAGATCAGCACCGACAGCGGCAGCAGCATCGACGGACGGCCAAACAGATTAAACAGCACCGTCATCAAGACTGCGCTAACCACAATCATGATCCCGCCCATGGTCGGCGTGCCGGTCTTGACCAGATGCGCCTGCGGCCCGTCCGCGCGCACCTGCTTGCCGATCTTTTTAGACCGCAGCCAGCGCACCCAGTAGCCACCGGTAAACAGCGTTATCAGAAACGCGCCACTTGCCAGCAGCACGGTCGGCGCGGCATCGTTGACGACAATTGTTCGGAGTAATGTTTCATCCACAGCTAGCGAACTCTTTCACCTACACGTAGCGCATTCACGATCTCTTCGGTCTGCGCCACACGCGCCCCTTTGACGAGCACCACATCCTCGGCGCTCAGCAGTGGTCGCAGCAGATCGGCAGCCTCGGCGTTGGAGCGCAGAAAAAACACCTCGGGAACGCGCGGGCCTTCCTGCGCGGCCTCGCCAATCCAGCGCGCCTTGTCGCCGACGACGACCAGCCGATCGACAACTTCGGCGGCAGCGTGCCCGACCTCGCGATGGCCGGACTCTTCGATCGGCCCAAGCTCGGCCATGTCGCCAAAGACCGCAGTCCGGCGTCCCGGCACTTGTGCCAGCAAATCCAGGGCCGCGCGACACGAGGCCGGCGAGGCATTATAGGTATCGTCTAAAATCGTCGCGCCGTGCGGCCCCGGCACGACCACGATTCGCGATTGTGCGGCAACGTCGCACAGGCCTGCCGCGATCTGATCCCAGCTCAAGCCTTTGAGCAGACCCATCGCGATGCTCGGCAGGGCGATATACACGGCATGCTTGCCCAGCAGCGGCGTTTCCAGCCGCCGGGATTCGCTCCCGTAGTGAACCGTAAACGCGATGCCGCTCAGGCCGCGGCTCTCGATCGCGTCGGCCCACAGATCCGCCTCGGGATTGAGACCATACAGGAACGGTCGCGCCTGCGTGTGGTTGATCATGTCGCGCACGCGGTGATCGTCGATGTTGAGGATCGCCACGCCGTCAGCCGGCAGCGACTCCACGATCTCGCGCTTGGCGATCGCCACGGTGTCGGGCGTTTTCATGCGCTCCAAATGCGACACGCCCACATTGGTCACGATCGCGTACCGGGGCCGCGCCAGCTCACACAGCAGCCGGATCTCGCCGGGGCCGTAGGTGCCCATCTCGATCACCGCGATCTCGTGCTCGGGCTCCAGGCGCAGCAGCGTCAGCGGCACGCCGATCTCGTTGTTGTAAGACTTGCCGCTGTAGAGCGTCTTAAAACCCTGGCGCAGCACTGCCGCCGCGACCTCTTTGGTGCTGGTCTTGCCCACGCTGCCGGTAATGCCGATCACCTCGGCGCTCATGCGCTGGCGGTGGATCGTGCTCAGCTGCTGCAAGGTCAACAGCGGATCGGCGACCGCGAACACGATCGGCTGATCCGGCGGCAACAGCGACAGCGAGTCGCTATCGGCGATCACGGCCACCGACTGATCCAGCGTTTGCAGATGCTCCGCCGCCCAGTCGCGCCGCACGATCACGCCGAACGCACCACGCCGCAGCGCATCGCCCACAAACTGATGACCGTCGACCTGCTCGCCCGGCAGCGCCACAAACAGATCGCCCGTCTGGACCAGCCGCGAGTCAATCGCGACGCCCGCAAACGAGCGCTGGGTATGCAGTGACGGGAGCGCCGTTTCGACGCTCCCTCGCAGATTCATGCTTTGTATGATGTCAGCAAATGCGATCACAACCTTCGACTCTCCGACGAATTACGCGCCGCATTGTAGCACGGGTTCTGATTTCCGCCGCATCTTTATGTCACCCTTCCTCAGCGTCACAGCGCCTACTGTGGACCGCCGATCACCTGTCCTGGACCGAGATAATTGGGATCGGGCGGGATGCGGAAGTGCGTCATCAGCTTGGTGACAATTCGATGATAGACTGGGATCGCGGCCTCGATGCCCCACTGCGCCTTCTTAGGCCGGTCGATCTTGACCAGCACGGCGATGCGCGGATTGTCGCTGGGCGCGAAGCCGATCACCGAGCCGATCACGCTGTTGTTGTCGTAGCCGCCGTTGACCGGAATCTGCGATGTGCCGGTTTTGGCGGCGACGTGATAGCCCGCCACTAGCGGCTGATCCGCCCAGTTGCCGGTGCTCGGCCCCCAGATCAGGTTGGCGTAGTGCTCGGCGTTGGTCGTCAACATGCCGCGAATCGCATCGGTCACGCCTTGATCCACAACACGCCGCACCACGCGCGGCTTGACCGGCGTACACTGCGTGCCCAGGCATTTTTCTTTGACCACATGCGGCCACATCAGCGTCCCACCGTTGGCGATCGCCGACATCGCCGTCAGATGCTGGATCGGCGTGACCGCGATGCCCTGGCCGAAGCTGTTCTGGCCCAGCGTAAGATCGCTCCAATTGTCGGGATTATCCTCGGGCCAGTTGACGATGCCCTGGCCTTCGCCGCCCAGGTCGATGCCGGTCAGCTGGCCGTAGCCAAAGAGCTTGACATACTTATAAAAGTTGTCGCGCCCGACCATCTCGCCGAACTGAAGTGCCGCGACGTTGGACGAGTTGTAGAGCATCTGGCCCGGCGTTTGCGCGCCGTTGCCCGCGCGGTTCCAGTTACCGATGTCGTAGCCGTAGCGGTGAACGACGCCGCCGTCATAGACCGTGGTGTCGGGCGTGAACGCGCCGGTTTGCAGGCCCATTGCCGTCACGATCACCTTGAAGGTCGAGCCAGGCTCGTAGACGTCGGTCAGCGCGTTGTTGCGGTTAACCTGCTCGGGCTCGTACTCGGTGTAGTTGTTGGGATCGAAGACCGGCCAGGTTGCCATGCCCAGGATCTCGCCGCTGCTCGGCTCCATGATCAGGATCGTCGCGCCCTCGGCCTGCTGCTCCTCCACGACGCGCCGCAGCTCGTCTTCGGCCAGCTTTTGCACCGTGCTGTCGATCGTCAGCTTGACATCGACGCCGTCCTGTGGCTCGACGATCTGCGTCGGCGCGATCCAGATCGGACGCTGATCACGATCCTGCTCGGCCTGCAGCGTGCCGGTGATACCTTTGATCTCGTCGTTGTAGAACGCTTCAACGCCCGCGATGCCGGTGCCCTCGTAGTTGGCCGCGCCGACGATTCGCGAGGCGAACTCACCCTGCGGATACACGCGCTTGGCCTCTTCGATCAAGAACAGGCCGGTCGGCGGCTCGCCTTCTTCGCCCAGCTTGCGAATCTGATCGGCGGCCTCGGGCGAGATCCAGCGCGACAGCCGCGTCCACTCGCGGGTCTTGTCGCTCAGCAGTGGGATCAGATCAGAGGCCTCGCGATTGATGATCGGCGCGAGCAGGATCGCCATCTTCTCCGGCTCCTCGATCTTGGTCGAGTCGACGTAGAGACTGTTGAGGTTGACGTTCATCGCCAGCGCGACGCCGTTGCGATCTGTGATCGTGCCGCGCCGGGGCTGCAACACCACATGCTTTGTCAGCTCGCCCTGCACCAGCTCGTCAAGCCGCCGACCTTTCAGCTCTTGATAGACCTGGATCAGCACCAGCTGCCGCGTCGTGAGCAGGCCCATCACAAACACCACCAGCAAGATGATGTTGATGCGCCAGCGCGGAACAGCGGCACGTCGCGGAGCAGAAATTTGGGCCATAAGTTGCTCACCGTGGCATACCGCACGGGCTCAGCCCGTACGGCACGCTTGATCATTCGTTGGAAGCTACAACCGGGACGGCGGGCAATTCGATCGTGGAGTAGCGCAGCTGCTCATTGGTGGCCGGTCGCAGCCCCAGCTTCTGCGCGCGCTCAGTGATCGCATCCAAACGGCTGGCCGTCGCGATGCGATACTCGTACTGCTCGGCCTCGTGGAGCAACTGCGTGTGCTCGCGCTCTAGCTCCTGCAGGTGATAGCCCGCAGTCGCCACACGACCCGTCTGGGCCAGGAATAGGAGGCTCAGGATGCACACAATCACTACCGCGCCCACGATCAGCCCAGAGTCGCCGAGCTTCATGTAGCTGCTGGGAGACTGCGTGCGGCGCACACGCGCCGTCTGAAGGGGAAGCTGCTGCTGTGTTATTGCCATCACAGGACTCCTTTCTTCTCTTATTGGTTCGCGTCGCCCGCTATGCGCTGAGCGACACGGAGTTTGGCGCTGCGGCTGCGCGCATTGGCGCTCAGCTCGTCTGCCGTCGCCACGATCGGCTTGTGTGTCACCTGTTCGAGCCGTGGCGCGTAATCGCAGTTACGGCTACCGATATAGATGCACGGTCGTGGCCCCTCGCCGCGATCCACCAGATGCGGGCATTGCTCCGCAAATAAGCGTGGTGGCAGCAGGCAGACCGCCGACTCGCGCCGCATGAACTCCTTGACGATCCGGTCTTCCAGCGAGTGAAAGGTAATCACCGCCAGTCGCCCCTCGATCGCCAGCAGCTCGGTCGCGTCTGGTAGCGCCTCCTCCAACGCTCCCAGCTCGTCGTTGACCGCGATGCGCAGCGCTTGAAATGTGCGAGTTGCGGGATGGATGCGTTCGTCTTTTCTCCCACCAAGCGCGCGCGCTACCAGCTCCGCAAGCTCTGTCGTATTGGTAAGCGGTGCGCTGCGTCGCCGCTCGGCAATGCGCTTCGCAATCCGCCGCGAGCCGCGCTCCTCGCCGTAGCGATAGATCACATCGGCCAGCTCGTCCTCGGGCAGCGTGTTGACCAGATCCGCCGCAGTCAGGCCCTGCGTGGGGTCCATCCGCATATCCAGCGGCGCGTCCTGCCCGAAGGAAAATCCGCGCTCCGCAACATCCAACTGCGGCGACGAGACGCCAATATCGAGCAATACTCCGTCAACCTGATCGAAGCCCTGCTCGCGCGCCAGCTTGCCGACATCCCGAAAGTTGCCGTGGACCAGCGTCAGCCGCTCGCGATAGTTGCCTAAGCGCTCTGCCGCTGCCTGCAGTGCCGCCGGATCGCGATCGATGCCGAGCACCCGACCCGCGCCGCGCTCCAACATCCCCGCCGTATGCCCACCGCCGCCCAGCGTCCCATCGATGTATGTGCCGCCGGGACGAATCGCCAGATTATCGAGCGTTGCCGCAAACAACACCGGGATGTGCGCAAATCCTGCCAACGTGCCGGCCCCTACCCTACAGACAAACAAAGGAACAAGGAAACAAAAGAACAAATGATCAGGCTGCTTGCTCGATGCCCGGTTCTAGCTTCTCTTCTCCGGTTCTTCTTTGTTCCTTTGTTCTTTTGATCTTTTGTTCTTTCGTTAGATCCCGATCTCCGCCATCTGCGCCGCGATCACGCTCGCCGACTCGTCCAGCGCGTCCATCGCTTCATCCCAGGCGTCTTGCGACCAGATCTCGAAGTAGGTGTTCATGCCGGCCACGACAGCGGTATCGCCAATACCGGCGTACTCGCGCAGACCGGCGGGAAGCAAGATTCGGCCCTGCTTGTCCAGCTCGGTGTCGAACGCGCTGGCAAACAAAAGCCGCCGCAGCTGGCGTGCTTCGGTCGAGCCCAGCGAAAGACCGCTCACCCGCTCCGACAGCGCCTGCCATTGTTCCATGGGATATACTTGCAAGCAGCGCTCGAAGCCGCGCGTCACGACCAGCCCGCCCTCAAGCTGAGTGCGGAATTTGGCCGGAACCGCTACGCGGCCTTTGGTGTCGATGCTGTGCTCGTATTCGCCAAGAAACATCTGCGTCGTTCTACCTCAATGTTGTAAAAGTAGGGATTTAGAACATTTGTACGTATTCCCCACTTTTCCCCACTTTTCCCCACCTGTTTTGCGATTATATACCACACTATATCCCTTTTCAAGAGCTTTTGGTACTACTTTAGGGAATTGGAGGATTTTTTCACAAAATATACTTGACACATTTGTTCTGATATAATGTACTGGAATGGCTCTGGATGCGGATCGAAGATTGCTGTCCTTGTCGTGCGATCGGCCCACTGCTATACTGCTGCTATGACCGAAGAACTATCTAAAAGAGTCATGGATTTGTCATGAACCAGCCTATAATGCCGTCCGACGCGATCGTGCTGCGCTCGGTTGAGGAAGCGCGCGACGAGATTTTGCGCCACTTTTCCCCACTTTCGAGCGAAACCGTGCCGCTGATGCAGGCACTCGGTCGCGTGCTGGCCGAGGATGTCCAAGCCGATATCGACGTGCCGCCCTTCGCCAACTCCGCGATGGATGGCTACGCGGTGCTCGGCGCGGATCTCCAGAGCGTCACACCTGACACGCCGGTGATCCTGCGGATTGTGAGCGAAGTTCCGGCGGGCGGCACTACCGAGACCGCCGTCGAGCCCGGCACCGCGATCCGCATCATGACCGGCGCGCCGATGCCGCCACTGGCCGATACGATCGTGCCGTTCGAGGAGACCGACGAGGGCCACGCCGATTCGCTGCACGCGCAGGGGCAGGTGCGCATCTTCAAGCCGATTCCGCTGGGCGCAAGCGTCCGCGCGGCGGGCGAAGATGTTCAAGCCGGCACGACGGTTTTGCGCCGTGGCACACTGATTCGCGCCGCCGAGATCGGCGTGCTGGCGACGGTGGGCGCGGCTAACGTGGCGGTCTTTCGCCGGCCCAAGGTCGCGATCCTGGCCACCGGCGACGAGCTGGTCGATGTGGGCGAGCAGCCTGGCCCTGGGCAGATCCGCAACGCCAACGGCTACGCCAACGCCGCCCAGGTGATCGCCGCCGGTGGCGAGCCGCTCCAGCTGCCGATCGCACGTGACACCGAGCAGGAGCTCAACGATCGTCTGAATGAGGCGCTGGCCTGGGGCGCGGATCTGTTCATGACCTCGGGCGGCGTCTCGGTGGGCGACTATGACGTCGTGAAAAAAGTGCTTCAGCAACGCGGCAACATGGAGTTCTGGCGCGTCAAAATGAAGCCGGGCAAGCCGATCGCTTTCGGCCATATTGAGGGCGTGCCGCTGCTGGGACTGCCGGGCAACCCCGTCTCGGCGATGGTCGGCTTTGAGCTGTTTGGCCGGCCCGCGCTGCTCAAGCTGCAAGGCCGCGACGGCTACCTTCGCCCAACGATCCAGGCGACTTTCACCGGCTCGCTCACCGATCGCGCGGATCGGCGGCAGTATGTGCGCGTGCGCGTCGAGCAGCGAGGTAGCGAATTTCTGGCGCATCTCACCGGCGAGCAGGGCAGCGGGGTGCTGACCTCGATGATGTACGCCGACGGCCTGATGATTGTGCCGGAGGGCATGACGCACGTCGAGCCGGGCACCGAGCTGCCGGTGCTGATGCTGCACTGGCCCGAGATCGCGCCGGAGCAGGTGTTCGAAGTCGCAGATGCCGGAGCCGATTGCTGCTAGCTGATCCTTAGCTTTGAAATATGAACGAGAAACGATAACAGATGGCCGATCTACCACCACAAGCACCACAGCCGGCACCCGACGAGCCGCCGGAGTTTGATATTG
>JAFAYS010000286.1 GCA_019240175.1 Chloroflexota bacterium
CAAGCCGGATTCGTTTACCGTGGGCGAGATCGTGGAAACGGCGGAGCTTCAGCGCTCGTATCAGGGACGGCTCGACGGCGTGCTCGATTTTCTGCTGTTGCAGCATATTCGCGCCTTTTTTGCCTTCGAGACGATCACGACCAGCACCTTCGACAGCTTCCTGCGGCGACATCTGGCCTACTTCCCCGCCGATTTCGCGCTGCCGTCGTTTCTCGACAACCACGACATGAATCGCTTCCTGTGGGTGGTCGGCGGCGACCTGCGGCGGCTCAAGATCGCGGCGCTGTGCCAGTTCACGCTGCCCTACCCGCCGATCATCTACTACGGCACCGAAGTTGGCCTCAACCAGTCGCACGATCTGGAATATCCCGACGGCTCGCGTCGCATGGAAGAGTCGCGTGGGCTGATGCTGTGGGACGCGGATCAAAATGTCGATGTGCTGGCCTTCTACACCCAGCTGATCGCGCTGCGACGGCAACAGCCCGATCTGTGGCGCGGCAACCGCCACACGCTCACGCTCCACGACGACGGCCTGTACATCGTGGCGATCGAAGCGGAGGACCGGACCGCGATCGTGGCGTTGAACCGCAGCGCCGCCGAGCAATCCGCCGATCTCGATACTTCGCTGGCGCTGGCGCTGGCCACCGAGAGCGGCGTGGCCTACACGGATCAGCGCTTGACGTTGCCACCCTTCAGCGGCGCGATCTTTATGGCCGCCCAATAAACTGCGATCCAGCCCAAAAACACACAGCGCGATCGGATGACTCCCGATCGCGCTGTGTGTTTAACCTGATTGCTAGAGATTCAGCAAGTGAACAATCTATCGCTAGCCGAATTTCTCTGCGAGCGTTTCTAGATCTTCTGGCGACTCGATCCACTCCTCACTAAAGCCACAGCTCGTGCAGACAAAGCGTGTCACCATGATGCTGCTGAAAATGGTGAAGCCGACTGGAATGTTATTGCCGCTGCCATGCGCTCCGGCCTGACCAGGGATACGGATGATTCGCTGCTGTTGGCACTTTGGGCATGTCTGTGAGTTCTTCATGCGCATTCCTTACACTACAGCGTTCTAGATCGATATAACAACCTCTGGTACGCATGTATAATGCCCCGAGCTTTGACCTACACCACAGATTTCACGCGGCACAGCATGAACTTGAGATAGCGGCCTTCGGGGAAATGCGCCGGCACCGGATGATCGAGGGGCTGCCCGGCGTCGTGGAGTATCTGCAGCTGGCAGCCGGCATTCGAGGCCGCCTCGGCCAGCATGGCGCGGAAATGCTCGGGCGAAACCTGGCTTGTGCAGCTTGCCGAGGCCAGCAGCCCGCCCGGCGCGACGCAGCGCAGCGCCAGCTGGTTGAGCCGCGTGTAGGCCCGCACGGCGGCGTGAGCCTGGCGCTTGGTCGAGGCAAACGACGGCGGATCGAGGATCACCAGATCGAAGCGGCGGCCTGCGTTGGCGTAGCGCTCCAACAGCGCGAAACAATCTTCGACCAGAAACTCGTAATTGTTGGGATTGAAGCCGTTCAGCCCAAAGTTGACGCGCGCATCTTCGGCGGCGGCAGGCGCGATATCGCAGCTCACAACTTCGGTCGCGCCGCCCCAGGCCGCGTAGAGCGAGAACGCGCCGGTGTAGGAGAAACAGTTCAGCACGCGCCTGCCGTACGACCACGACTCCAGAAAATGGCGATTCTCGCGATGATCCAGAAACAGGCCGGTCTTCTGACCCGCGAAAAGATTGGCGCGAAACTTGAGCCCGTGCTCCTCGATCATCAGATCCGGTGGCGGCAGCTGGCCCCATAGCAGCCGAATTTTGGCATCAGCCTCGGCCTCTTCCCGCGCCACACGCTCGACGATGCCTTCCAGCGGCACGATCTCACGCAGCGCCGCGACGACCCACGGAACCAGCGTGCGCACGCTGTCGGCGTAGGTGGCGATCACCGCGTAGGCACCGTACAGATCGACGGTGATGCCGGGCAGGCCGTCGCCCTCGCCGAAGAGCACGCGGTAGGCTGAGGTCGCCGTTTGCCGCAGCGGAGCACGCAGCTCCCAGGCTGCCGCAACCTGCGCCGCGATCCAGTCGGCGTTGGGCGTTTGCTGCTGGCTAAAGATGCGGATCGCGATCGGGCTGGTGGCGTCCCACAGACCAAAGCCGGTCCATGGCCCGCAGGTGACGCGCACCCAGGTGCCGCTCTCGAAGCGCATGCCGGGCGGCACATGATCGCGATACACCCAGGGATGCCCCGCGCTGAGATGTTTTTTGAGATGCAGCGGTAGCTGCACGGTTGCTCGTTTGCTCATGTTTTTTTCTTTCTTGGGCTGGAATTCTAGTAGATGGCACAGCATTGAGCAAATCGTGGGCAAACAAAGACGGGAGCAGCAAGCGCCGCTCCCGTCGATTGATCGATGTGTGGGAAAACTACCGGTTCACCACGTCCACATCTGTGGCGCGCACGAAGCCCAATCGATGGTTGTAGAAGATGACATAATACTCGGTGTCGCCTTCGACCACCGTGTGCTGTGCCGGATCGAGCCGATAAACCGGCGCGGCGTAGTAGTCGGCGCGCACCTTGTCCTTGGCGACGTAGATCTGGCCAGCCGGGATCTCATAGATCTGGGGCCGGGCTGCCGGCGTGATGCCTGGCGGATAGGCCGAGGCGTCGGGATAGGCCGCGCCGTAGACTGGCACGTTTGCGATGCCGGCCTTGGGCGTGATCAGCGTGCCGCTGCCGCGC
>JAFAYS010000308.1 GCA_019240175.1 Chloroflexota bacterium
ATGCAGAAACCGGATCGACATCACCGCGTCGAACGAGCTGTCGGGAAACGGCAGCACCCGACCATTGGCCTCCACAAAACGGATATTGTCGAGTACTTGATCGTCGGCGCGGCTCTGCGCCTGGCGCAGCATATTGTGGGTTAGATCGACCGCTGTCACATCCAGCCGTTGTGACGCAAGATAGGCCGCGATGCGTCCGGTACCGGCGGCAACATCCAGCACGCTCTGGCCGGGATCGAGACCCAGTAGCCCCTCGATGGTTGCGCGCTCGCTGCTGTTAAAAGATTGGCCGCGACTGTGATCGAAGCGCACCTGATCGTATTGCAGCGCCTCAGTGGTGTAGAGCTGCCGGTAGCGCCGCTCGAAATCGGGCAGCCGCTCAGGTACATAGCTCGGGGGAGTCATCTCAATGGTCATGCTTTGCTCCTTCTTCTGCATCAGGTCGGCGCGGGCAGCGCAAACCAGCACTGATGAAGAGCGTAGCAAGCCAAGATGAAGATTGGATTAATTTGACGGCAGCTTGGGCAGCAGGTTTGTTGGCGCTCGATCGACTCCTGGAAGGATTTGGGATGTAGCCACGGCTGGATGCAGCGGCAGCCGAATGGTAAAGATCGCGCCGGTGCCCGGCTCGCTCTCGACCGACACCGCCCCACCATGCGCCTCGATCAACATGCGCGCGATCGACAGGCCGAGCCCGGTTCCGCCGCGCTCACGGCTGCGCGCCGTATCCACGCGATAAAAGCGATCGAAGATGTGGGGCAGATGCTCGGCGGCAATACCGACACCAGTATCGCGCACCGAGACCAGCGCGTGCTGGCTCTCAGCGGCACAGGCAATCGTCACAGTGCCGGCGGCAGGCGTGTGATTCAGCGCATTGTCGACAAGATTGAGCAGCACTTGCAGCAGGCGATCTTCATCGGCCAGGAGTGGAACCGACGCGACATTGAGCTTCAGCTGAATGTTGCGCTCGTCGGCCAGCGGCTGCATCTGCTCGGCCACGCCGACGACCAGATCCGCTAGATCCAGCGGCTCATAGTGGAGCGTCGGCATTGCTGCATCGGCGCGAGCCAGCGTGAGCAAGCTGGCAACCAGACGGCTCATGCGCTCCGTTTGACCAAGCGCGGACTCCAGCACCGAGCGATACTCGGCAGTTGAGCGCGGCTGGCTGAGCGCAACCTCGATCTGACCACGCAGCGCCGTCAGTGGTGTGCGCAGCTCATGCGAGGCGTCGGCGGTAAACTGGCGCTGTTGGCGAAAGGCCTGATCCAGTCGCGCGATCATCGAGTCGAAGGTCAGGCTCAGACGACCAAGCTCGTCATTACGGGCGGGTGTGCCGAGACGCTGACTCAAATCCTGCGCGCTAATCCGCTGGGCCGTACGTGTCAGCTGATCGATGGGAGCCAGCGCGCGCCCGGCTAGAAATGCGCCGCCCTGGCTCGCGATGATCAGCGTCACCGGCACCGCAGTCACCAGGATCAGCAGCAAGCGATACAGCGTGCGATCGGTCTCGTCCAGCAGCTGCGCGACCTGCAAAACGCCGAGCACACGATCATCGCGACGGACCGGTGCCGACAAGACGCGGAAGCGCTCATTGTTGACCGTCACGGTATCGAAGTGGTGCTGGCCTGCATTGGCCTGTAGCAACCCAGCCTGGATCAGCGCAACCTCGCCGACGATCGAGCTATTGTCGAACACCTCGCCGTCGCGGTCGTATAGCCGCACAAAGCGATCGCGCGCCTTGACGGTCTGCTCGCTGTCGTCCAGGCGCAGCTTGCCGCTGTCGCCCTTGGTAGAGATTGTGCTATCCAGCAGCAGCGCCAGATTTTGCAGCGCGTCGTCCTCGGACTCGATCAGGCTGCGGCTCAGCGCGACATACACCGCCAGACTGAAGAGAATCAGCACACCGGCCAGCAGCGCGACATACAGCGCGGTCAAGCGCCAGCGCAGCGATAGATTTTGCAGCTTCATCACTCGGCTCCCAGGCGATAGCCAGCGCCACGCACAGTGTGGATCAGCTTGTACGGAAACGGATCGTCGATCTTGCGACGGAGCGCCCGAATATGCACGTCGATCACATTGGTCAGCGTATCGAAATCGTAGTCCCACACATGCTCGGCGATCATCGAGCGCGTCA
>JAFAYS010000506.1 GCA_019240175.1 Chloroflexota bacterium
GCCGCGCGCCGGACGACCGGTGAACAGATTCGTCAGTGCGGTGTGTCGTGCGGCCTCGCTGGTGAGCGCAGCCCGATGCACGGCGCTGGTTGTCGCTTCCGGGCAGAGCATATACGCCGTGCCGACCTGCGCGCCCGCCCCGCCCAGCGCCAGCGCAGCGGCCACTCCGCGCGCATCGGCGATGCCACCGGCGGCAATGATTGGCACGTTGACCGCCTGCACCAGCTGCGGCACCAGCGCCAGCGTCCCCATCTGCGTCGTGAGATCGTCCGACAGGAACGTGCCGCGATGTCCACCCGCCTCCAGCCCCTGCGCAATGATCGCGTCGACGCCGCGTGCCTCAAGCCACAGCGCCTCTGCGACGGTTGTCGCCGACGACAGGATTTTCGCGCCCCAGCGCCTCACGCGATCCAGCAGCTCGGCGGAGGGCAGGCCGAAATGGAAGCTGACCACGGCGGGCCGGAATTCGCTAAGAATCTCGGCGGCTTCCAGCGTGAAGGGCGCGCGACCCGGCCCGGCTCCGATCGTGGCGGGATCGATGCCAAGCTCCCGGTAAAACGGTGCCAGCGCGGCGCGCCAGCCGGCCTCGCGCTCGGGATCGGGCGTGGGCGGCGTGTGGCAGAAAAAGTTCACGTTGAACGGCTTGTCGGTGTGAGCTTTGATGGCGGACAGCTCGGCGCGCAGAACATCCGGCGTAAGCATCGCGCAGGGCAGCGAGCCCAGGCCGCCGGCTTTCGAGACCGCGATCGCCAGGGCGCTGCCTTGAACGCCAGCCATGGGTGCCTGAATGATCGGTAGCTCGATGCCCAAAAGTGCTTGCAGGGTCATAGTTGTACTCCCGGTTTTACAGATCAGCTGCTGAGTCTAGCTTGCCACAAGTTCCGGCTGCCGACAATCGACAAACATGTCACGTCGCTCGATCCTGGATCGCCAGCCGTGACCGTAGCTGACACAGCGCGCATGTACGCTGTTTTGGATGCAAGCAAGGAGGGTGTCCGCGTGGAACAACCACTCGCCAACAAGATTGCGCTGGTTGCCGGCGCGACGCGTGGTGCTGGGCGTGGGATTGCGGTTGAGCTAGGGGCTGCCGGCGCGACGGTGTATGTGACCGGGCGCAGCACGCGCACGCAGCGCTCAGAGTACGATCGGCCCGAAACGATCGAAGAAACCGCCGAGCTGGTCACGCAGGCCGGCGGCCAGGGCATTGCGATCCCTACGGATCATCTCGATCACGGTCAGGTCCAGCGCCTGGTGGAGCGCATCGACCGCGAGCAGGGGCGGCTTGATGTGCTGGTCAATGATATCTGGGGCGGCGAGCAGCTTTTTGAATGGAACGCGACCGTCTGGGAGCACTCGCTGGAGCGCGGGCTGCGCCTGCTGCGGCTGGCCGTCGACACGCATCTGATCACCAACCACTTCGCGCTGCCGCTGCTGCTCAAGCAGCGCGGCGGCCTGGTGATCGAAATGACCGACGGCACGGCGGAGTATAATGCCACCCACTATCGCGTCTCGCACTTCTACGACCTGGCCAAAACCTCGGTGCTGCGCATGGCCTGGGGGCTGGCCCAAGAGCTTGGCCCGCGCGGCGCGACGGCGGTGGCGCTCACGCCGGGCTGGCTGCGCTCCGAGATGATGCTTGAGCTCTTCGGAGTGACCGAGGCGAATTGGCAGGATGCGACCGCGCACCAGCCGCACTTTGTGATCTCGGAGTCGCCGCGATACGTCGGGCGGGCGGTTGCGGCGCTGGCTGCCGATCCGGATCGCGTGCGCTGGAACGGGCAATCGCTGTCGAGCGGCCAGCTGGCGCAGGTGTACGGCTTTACCGATCTGGACGGTTCGCGGCCCGACTGCTGGCGCTATATCACCGAAGTCCAGGATGCCGACAAGGCCGCCGACGCGACCGGCTATCGCTAGGTTGTGCGCAGCGGCATTTGACTGGTAGCGTAATCTCAAGCTGTACAAATAGGAGAAGGAGCACATATGAACAAGGCCGAGCTTCTCGATTGGTTGCAGGCACAGCAGCAACAATGGCAAGCTTTTCTGGATCAAATCGGTCGGGAGCGTATGGAGCAGCCGGGCGTGGCCGGTGACTGGTCGATCAAAGATATTGTCGCGCATCTGAGTGACTGGCAGCCCTGGATGCTCAGCCGCTTACAGGCGGCGCAGCGCGGCGAGCCGGCACCAACGCCACCCTGGCCAGCGCAGCTCCAAACCGACGATGAGATCAATGCCTGGATCTACGAGACCAATCGCGAGCGCTCGCTGGGCGAAGTCCTCGATCGATCGCAACAAGGGTTTCAGCAGTTGGTCGCTGCCGTCGAAGGCCTACCTGACGATGTGCGGATCGAGACGATTCGGTCAGGCGACCGCGAGTACCATGTTGTGTGGCTGAACGATCAGCGCTTCGCACCGGGTGAATTCTTCGATCACTTTCATGATGATCACGAGCCAGAGATGCGTGCCTGGCTAGGTCGGCAAGCATAAGATTGATTGTCAGGTATGCCTTGCCGATCGGCATGTGCGATTCACGGATCATGCGATCAAGGAGATGACGATGCTGACTAATCAGCTGCTGGGCTATCCCGACGATGCGCGTCTACTGCTGATCAACGCCGACGATTTTGGCATGTGCCACGCGGTCAACGAGGCGATCTTCGGCACGCTTACGCAGGGTATGGTTCGCTCGACAACGTTGATGGTGCCTTGCCCATGGGCGCTGCACGCCATGCAGTTGCTGGCGGCGCATCCCGAGATCGCTTTTGGTGTGCATCTGACCGCGATCTGTGATAGCGACCACTACAAGTGGCGTCCACTCACATGGAGGGAAAAGGTGCCCTCGCTGGTCGACGAGGCCGGCTATTTCTACACCTTCGCGCGCATGCCGGAGTTTCTGGCGCAGGTCAGCCTGGCAGAGCTGGAGCTTGAGTTCCGGGCGCAGATCGAGGCCGTGCTGGCCGCCGGGCTCAAGCCGACGCACCTGGATTGGCACGCGCTGCGCATCGACGCCAGAGTGGATATTTTCCATGTGATGCTGCGGCTGGCCCAAGAGTACGGCCTGGCGCTGCGCGTGCGCGGACGAGTCCAGATCGAGCATGTTCAAAGCCAGCGCTTGCCCTGCAACGATTACGACTTTTTAGACAGCTACCTGCTCGATCCCGTCGATAAGTCGGCGCGTTATGCGCAGCTGTT
>JAFAYS010000535.1 GCA_019240175.1 Chloroflexota bacterium
AACGGAAAGCCCAGCTCGCGCATGCGCATCAGCGCGCTGTCTTTGCCGACGCCGGACGGTCCCGAAAGCACAACCAGCAGCGGCTCGGGCGCATGGCCAAAGATGATCGGGTTGAGGTCACTCTCTTGTAGCTTCATACATTCCTTCATGCCGGATCAGCCGAGCCTGCGGGGTTTGAACTCGCGTCTGAATTCCACAGCAGATTGGCGTTCTCGCGCCGCCTTGCGTACAATGCATGCGTACTTTATATGCGATCCCTTGAAATGCGTAGATTTCAAAGAAATGCAATGCTATGAATTATGATGCTCTAACTGTTTCGGCTGTTGCCGAAGAGCTGCGCCGCACGATCGTCGGTGGCCGCATTCAGCGCGTGCTCCTGCCGACGCCGCTCAGCATTGGCCTGGAAGTGTACCATGCTGGCAGGCGCTATCAGCTCTTTGCCTCGGCCAATCCCGCCAATCCACGCGTACACTTGCTCTCGGCCAAGCCCACGCGCGGCGTCGAGCGCGAAACGCCGCTGGTCTTGCTGCTGCGCAAGTATGTGCGCAACGGCTTTATCGAGGCCGTCGAGCAGCCCGACCTTGAGCGCATTCTGGCTTTGAGTATAATCAAACATCCGCCGCCACGCAAGGATGAGCGCGAGGACGACGATGTCGACGACGAGCAGCGCTGCGATCTGATCTTCGAGGTGATGGGTCCGCGCTCGAATATTATTCTGGTCGACGACGATAATTTGATCCTGGACGCGGTCAAGCGGGTGCCGTCCGAGGGCACGCGTCGCACGATCATGCCGCGCGAGGTCTACACCGCGCCGCCGCATCCCGCCAACCGCCGCGATCCGCGCACCGTCACGGCCAACGGTCTGGCCGCGCTGCTCAATGGCGACGAGCGCGATCTCGGCAAGGCGATCATCGCAGCCTACGCGGGCGTTTCGCCCCAGCAGGCGCGTGAGGCGATCATGCGTGCCACGGGCCAGACGAGCGCCGCGCTCACGCCAGATCTGCCCTTCGAGGCGATCGCCGGTACGCTGCGTGGGCTGTGGACTGAGCCGTTCGCGCCCTCGCTGGCCTTCCAAAACGACGAGCCGATCGCGTTTGCGCCCTACAACATGGCACAGTTCCCGGATGTGCGGCCAGTCGAAAGCATCAGCGAGGCGCTCGACGCTTTCTACGCGGCGGCGGAGCAGATCACGTCGCACGCCCAGCGCCGCGACGCCCTCAAGCAGCGGCTGCTCGATGTGCGTGAGCGCACTCAGCGCCAGCGCGATGCGCTCGGCAGGGAGCTTGAGCGGGCGAACGCGCTGGAGCGGCTGCGCTGGGAAGGCGAGATGATCTACGGCTATCTGCACACGCTCTCGCCAGGCGCGACCGAGCTGCATGTCGAAGATCGCGTGATTAAGCTCGATCCCGACCGCACGCCGGTCGAGAATGCTCAGGCGCGCTTCCGCGAGTACGACAAGGCCAAGGGCGCGCTGGCCGGCGTTCCCGAGCGTCTAACCGCTACCGACGGGCAGCTGAGCTATCTCGACGAAACGATCACGCTGCTGGATCTGGCCGACAGCTACGAGGCGATCGCCGGCATGGAGCGCGAAGTCCAGGAGCAAGGGCTGATCAAAGCTGCCGGAGGCAAAAATCAGGCGCGTGGTCCGCGCTCTCAGCCGCTGCGGCTGCGATCCAGTGACGGCCTGACGATCTTTGTCGGTCGGTCGGCGGGACAGAATGAAGAGGTGACATTTCGGCTAGCGCGGCCCGACGATCTGTGGCTGCATGTGCGCGATATGCCCGGCGCGCATGTGGTGATCCAGTCCGAGTCTGCGCCGCCCGACCGCACGATCGAGGAGGCTGCGGGGCTGGCGGTTTACTTTTCGGCAGGCCGGGGTTCGACCTCCGCTGAGGTGACGCTGACCCAGCGGCGGCATGTGCGCAAGATTCCCGGCGGCCCGCCCGGCCTGGTCAGCGTCCGTAACGAGCATACGATCCGCGCCGTGCCGATCCCGCCCGATACGCTTCAGCGCGCTTAAAACGAGCCGCCCGATCGATTATCGATCGGGCGGCTCGTACAATTGCGAAAAGGAAAAAGAATTAGCAGCTAGCACCGGGAACATGGAAAGGGCTACCTGGACCGACAAGCTTGATGTACCAGCCAGTACACAAGTTTTGACCGAGTGTGGTCATGATGGCAATGACGACGATCGCGATCAGCAGAATAATAAGCGCATACTCAACAAGACCTTGCGCCGCGACGCGCCGTTTTGCAGAGAAAATGGCCTCGCCTAGTCGAACGAAGAGCGGGACGAACTGGGCCAACATGGTGTTCACCTCCTTTCGTTGTTGATGAGTAGAATTCTGGAGGTTTCACTTATTGTAGCAAATATGTCAAGAGGGCCGGAGAATGGAGAACCCAGAACCTAGAACCAGGAGTACCGACTCTTTCTCCCACGAGTACCATGCCGGGTGCTCTCAGGACGTGGTACTGGTGTAGCTTGGTTGAGCACGGGGAAGGGGATGAGGGCCTGTTCAAAGAACAAAGGAACAAACGAACAAAGGAACAAAGGAGAACCGAGAACAAATGCTCCCCTGCTTTTGTTCTTTTGTTTCCTTGTTCCCTTGTTTGCTTACCTACACCACTCCCAGCTGCTCCAGCAGCGCGATGCCGTCCCACTCGCCCCAGCGCTCCACGATGCGATCCTCAACCACACGAATGATCTCGATCCCGGTAAAGCTGATCTGTTTGCCGGTCGCGGCCACGCCGAGATACGGAGCTGTGTGCGTGCCGGTCGCGGTCCAGCGAATGGCGACTTTGCCCGTGGCCGGATCGATCACCAGATCCTCGGTGACGCCCTCGAAGTCGGGGAAGGCCCCGTACAGCTCGGCGATGCCGGCTTTGTACGGCGCGTTGCCGCTGTCGCGTCCGGCTGGGCTGCGATCGACAAAGTCGGGCGCGTGCAGTTCGTCGATGGCGTCGATCTGCCGCTGACGCCAGATGAGCTCCATCCAGCGCTCGGCAATTGCGCGCAGATGCTCGGCGGTTGGGGCTGAGGGTGGTTGATCCATGCGCTTGCTCCTGTCTGCTGCAATCAGCGTGCTTGCTGCGCGCCCGAGCCGTAGCCGGTCAGCTCGATATAGCCGTAGCCGTCGATCGGCTGTCCGTTGCGCGTGCCTGTGATCCGCACCGCGCCTTCCCAGTACGTCAAGCCCACGCGCAGCTCCTGGTTCGGAATCAGCGGCGTTAGCTCAACGTCCAGCCCGATCTTCGGCGCTTGCAGACGCCAGCGTGACGGGTACTCGACGCCGGTCTCGGAGCTGCGCCAGGTATCCAGCGCGGTCCACTGCACATCGCCGTTGCCCAGCGAGATCACGCTGTTGTCGGCCTCGGTAAGCGAGCCATTGGTGTAGTCCGCCGAGCCGTCGGCCCGCCGCAAGCGGCCCCACATGATCTCGCTATTGTCGCTGAGCTGCGCGCCCAGCCAGTCCCAGCCGACCTGCTCGCCGCTCAGCGCGCTGGTGCCCCACTCGTGATCCATCCAGCTCAGCCCTTCGACGGTCGTCGGCTTGCCCGCAAAGCTGATCGTGCCGCTGGTGATCATGCGTGTGAGCGAGTAGTAGTACGAAGCGTTGCCGACCTCGTTGCTTTTCTGCGACAGGCCGCGGTCGCCTTGCAGCGTGGCCGGCTTCGATGACTCAAGATTCAGATCGATGCTGACCTGATCCGTTGCCGCACGTAGCCGCACATTGTCGCCCGTGCCTTCAGCCGACCAGGTTTTTACAAAAACGTGGAATGGCTCGGCCTGTGCGCCCGCGATGTTGATCTCGCCGCCGCGCGCGATCTGTGAGTTGGCGGCAAAGCGCTGGCCCGCCGCATCGGTGACGGCAAAGTGCGCCAGATACACCTGGCTGGTTGCCCACTGCGACTCGCGCTCAGGTGCGTCGGCGCTCAATCCGCTGCGAAAAAACGTGAGCTGGTAGCCCCAGCGCTGCCCGTCGGCGCTCTGAAGGTTGCCGGTGTAGTACCACCACTCGGTCTGGTATTCGGGATGCGGGCCGTGGTCCTGCGGAAAGACAAAAGGCCGGACCTCGGTCGCGCGCTGGAAGTTACCCGCCGCCGGACGATTGATCGCCCGCGCGATGCCCCAGTCGACTTGCGCCGCTGCCGGCGTGATCAGCCGCGAGCCGACCAGCTGCCAGCCGATCGCCAGCAGCAGCAAAAGCACGACTCCGCCCGCTACCCAGCGCCAGGTTTTATATTGCATAATTTTGTTCGGTCCAATCACTGTGAAAAATCTCTCATTCTTTATCGTAGCACAATCTCGATCCTGGCATCGGAAGTCAAGCGGCGAATCCATTGTATGAGCGGCTAGCAGCACACATTATAAGAATTTGG
>JAFAYS010000578.1 GCA_019240175.1 Chloroflexota bacterium
ATTGCCATTCTCGGGCTCGTTCCAGATCTCCCAGGCCTGCACTTTGCCTTTGTAGCGCGTGGCGACGGCTTTAGCAAAGGCGGCGTAGCGCTCGGGGTCGGGCGCGTAGTACGAGACGCCGCTATTAGCATCGCCCGGCTCAGCTGTGGCCCAGCCGACCGACGGCCCGATCACGCCGATGATATTAACGCCGTTGCGGCGATGTAGATCGAACACCGTATCGTGCCAGGACCAATCGAAGCGGCCCGGCTGCGGCTCCACGCGCGACCATTGCACGTCTTCACGCGCCCAGCCAAGCGCCAGCTCTTTGACCAGTCCGGCTGGCCGGCTGAGCGTGCCGTAATCGGGATAGCGTGAGGCAATATGGCTGTTAAGGCCGAATACCGATGTGCTGGCGGCCTGGGCTACCGGCGCGGGCGTCGGCGCGGCGCGCAAGCCGGTGTACGACACCAGCAGCGTCACCAGCAGCATCGAAGTCAGGATCACTTGTTTCAAAGGCTGTTTCCTTCCTGGTAGGTTCCGGGGAGACTCGGATTATACCGGGAGATCACAGGCTGTGCAGGTAGTAGGAATCCTGACGAGCGATAGCAAATTCGACTAAGCGAGCATCAACACGAGGTCTAGCGCTGGCTCGCGAAAAATCGCTTGAAAACTCGTTCGCTCTCGAAAAAGCTGTTAAACTCTTCGATCAAGCGTTGGTAGCGCTCGTCTAAATGATTCGAACTTTCGATCTGGTATTCAAAGCGGTGGCTCTGGCCGGCAGAATCTTGGCAGCTGAAGGTATAGAAGATCGGATGTAAGAACGGATATGACCACTTGAGATCTGTAAGCTCGTAGACATGCAACTCGGTGGCAAGCTTTTGGAGAAATGCTTCCACCTGCTGCGGAGCTTTCGCCAGCGTCTCGGTGATACTCGACGTACGCAGCTGATTGCCCTCGGCAGCCTGGCGTGAGCGTGGCCAGCCAGGTGGTGTGATCGGCGGCGGCACAGGATTGCGCTCCAATCCTGGGACAATTCGAGAAATCCTCAGCGTTATGGTATAGCCGGCTGGATCAGGATCGATCCTGTACTCGGAAAGCGGACCGTTGTGCCCAGGATCGGCTACCACCCGCAGCACAACACATGTTATCTGGTGACTTCGTTCACTCATGCAGCCATAAGCTCCTTAGTCAAGCGCTACGTTTTGACAGGTGCGGAAAGCTGATATTGTTCGCGCAGGACATCAAGTCGATCGATCCCAGCTTTGATCTCGCCTTCCAGCCAATTATCCCATTCAAAGATAATCAGTTCACCATCAACGGGATTTTGTAAATCGTAGCGCTGGTAATCTATGCCCGCGTCCATGCCGGTGTATTGATACGTTTCTATAAATCCCAACGTTTGTAGGTGATCCATAATTTGATGCCAGGTTTCGGTTTTAATATGCTCAATTTTGTACAACATACGTTATCCACCAAATATTTTAGCTTACACTGTTTGTATGCTACAGTTGGTGTCAAGCGGGAGTCATGCGCTCCAAGCTCAAACTCTGCCGAAGACGGCACGAAAATTGGTCGATCGGTAGCGAGTAGTTCACCCTGAGAGACGAGGAGCAGAATGCAGAAATCCTACGATGTGCTGGTGATCGGCGCGGGGCCGGCGGGAACGATGGCGGCGCTGCATGCGCTTGAGCTCGGCGCGCGGGTGGCGGTCGTCGAGAAGCGCAGGACGGGCGGCACGTGTACCAATACCGGCTGTGTGCCCACACGCGTGCTGGCCAAAACCGCCCGCACCCTGCGTGATATTCGTAGCGCCGGCACCTACGGCATTCAGGTCGGCGAGCCGAGCGTGGTCTGGTCGCAGACGCGGGCGCGTGTTAAGCAGGTGATCGAAGAGGTGCACGCCAACAAGCGCGTCTCGGAAAATATCCGCGAGGGCGGCGGCGATCTGTTCATGGAGGCCGCGACTTTTTGCTCGCCGCACGAGGTCCGGCTTGCCGAATCGGGCCAGGTGCTGCGCGCCGACAAGATTATTCTGTGCATCGGCGGGCACTCGCGGCGGCTGCCGATTCCTGGCGTCGAGCATGCGCTGTATCCTGAGGATATTCTGGAGCTTGAGGAGTTGCCGCGCTCGGTGGCGATCGTCGGCAGCGGCTACACCGGCGTGCAGCTGGTCACGGTGATGGACGCGTTTGGCGCGCAGGTGACGCTGCTGGAAATGCTGCCCAACGTGCTGCCGATGGCCGATCGTGATGTTGGCGAGGTGCTGCGCGAGAGCTTCCGCAAGCAGGGCGTCGCCGTCGAGACCGGCATCAAAGGCGTGGAGCGGATCGAGCTGCTCGACGACGGCAGGCGACGGCTGGTTTATACTGCCGACGATCAGGAAAAAACCGTCGAGTGCGACGCGGCCTTTTTGTGCGCGGGCTGGCCCGCCGCGACCGAAGGGCTGGGCCTTGAGGAGATCGGCGTAGAGGTCGAAAAAGGCTACATCAAGACCAACGAATATTTGCAAACTTCGGTGCCGCATATCTTCGTGGCCGGCGATGCCGACGGCAAGGGCATGCTGGTGCAGGGCGCGCACTTCGAGGCGTATGTCGCCGCCGAAAACGCTGTGCGCGACGCGCAGCAGTCTTTCAAGCATGATTTGCTGCCCAACGGCGGCTTTACCGATCCGGATCACGCCGGCGTTGGCCTGACCGAGGAGCAGGCGCGCAAAGAACATCCCGATTGTCTGATCGCGGTGGCGCACTTCGCCGATCTCGACCGCGCGATCATCGACGATCGCAAGGTGGGCTTTCTCAAGCTGATCGCGGATCGTGAGACAATGCTGGTGATTGGGGCGCACGCAGCGGGCGAGCACGCCGTCGAGGTGATCCAGGCCGTGGCAACCGCGATGGCCTCAAAGGTCACGGCGACAACCCTGGCCGGAATCGAGCTGGCCTATCCCTCCTACACCGCGATCGTGGGCATGGCCGCCAGCCATCTCGCGCCGGATGCGGGACATGCAACGGTGCGTCCGATCGCGCGGCCTGATCGCATAGGAAACAAGCATGAAGATCGATCTTAACTGCGATTGTGGCGAAAGCTTCGGCCCGTGGCCCATGGGCGATGACGCCGCGCTGCTGCGGCATGTTACCTCCGCGAACGTGGCCTGTGGCGCGCACGCCGGCGATCCCACGACCATGCGCCGGACGGTACGCCTGGCGCGTGAGCGCGGCGTCGGTGTGGGAGCGCATCCCGGCTTTCCGGATCTGCAAGGCTTTGGCCGGCGCTTGCTCGACATGACGCCCGACGAGATCGCCGATAGCGTGGTGGCGCAGATCGGCGCGCTGTATGCGATCGCGCGCTCCGAGGGTGTGGAGCTGACGCATGTCAAGCCGCACGGTGCGCTCTACAACTACGCGGCGGTCACACCGGCGGCGGCTGAGGCGATCGCGCGGGCGGTCACTTCGTTTAGCCGCGATCTGATTCTGGTTGGCCTGGCGGGCTCGGCGCTGATCGAGGCGGGCCGTGCCGCCGGACTGCCGGTTGCACGTGAGGCATTCGCGGATCGGCTGTACGAGGCCGATGGCTCGCTGCGCAGCCGGCGCTTGCCCGGCGCGGTGATCCACGACGATCAGCAGGCCATGGCGCAGGCGATCCAGATCGCGGCTGAGCACTCCACGTTGACCTACGACGGCGCGCGGCTGGCGCTAGAGGCTGATACGATCTGTCTGCATGGCGACACGCCCGGCGCTGCGACGCGCGCGGCTTTGCTGCGCAGTGGGCTTGAGACGGCTGGGATCGAGGTTGTGCCGCTGGCGCAGATTGTGAGCCGCTGAGCTGATGAATGCGACGATCCGCTGGCGTGTGCTGCCGCTGGGCGAGGCGGCGCTGCTGGTCGAAGGCACGCCCGCCGACGATCTGACGAATCGCGCGGTGATCGCGCTGGCGCGTGCTTTGGATGCCGCTGCATTGCCCGGTGCGCTGCCCTCGGTTCCCGCCGTAAGCTCGCTGCTAATCCCGTTCGATCCGCTGCGCTTGCCGGCGGTTGAGCTGGAAGCGATGATCTGGCGGCTGCTGGCTGAGCTTGCGCCCGCGCCGGATTCGCCCGAGCGTGTGGTGGAGATTGCGGTACGCTATGGCGGCGCAGATGGGCCGGATCTGCTGGACGTCGCCGCGCAGGTTGGCATGACGCCACAGGCGGTGGTTGCGCTGCACATCGCGCCGATCTATCGCGTGCTGCTGATCGGCTTCGCGCCGGGCTTTCCTTATCTGGGACCGCTGCCGGAGCCGCTGCGACTGCCCCGTCGCTCGACGCCGCGCACCAAAGTTCCCGCTGGCTCGGTCGCGATCGCCGCCGACATGAGCGGGATCTATCCCGCCGTGCTGCCGGGCGGCTGGCATCTGCTCGGGCGCACGGAGCAGTCGCTCTTCGATCCCCATGCCGATCCGCCGTCGCTGCTTGAGCCTGGCGTGGGTGTGCGCTTCGTGCCGTCGGCGGATGGAATCCAGCCGTGAGCGACGAGTCGTTGCCGTGTCTGCGCGTGCTCAGCGGCGGCGTGCTGACAACGGTGCAAGATCACGGGCGTCAGACGGCGCGACGCTACGGCGTGCCCCAGAGCGGCGCGATCGATCCGATCGCATTGGCGCTGGCAAACCGGCTGCTGGACAATCCGCCTGAAGCTGCGGCGCTGGAGATCACGGCGGGCGGCGCGGCTTTTGAGGTGCTGGCTCCGACACTGCTGGCGATCACGGGCGGCGATCTCGGCGCTCTGCTCGACGACGATCCTCTGCCACTGTGG
>JAFAYS010000671.1 GCA_019240175.1 Chloroflexota bacterium
AATACACGTCGCCGACTTTGTACAGCTCGACCGGCGGCAGCGGCACGTCCTCGTAGTGCGCCATATCGACGCTCAGCCAGCGCTGCTGAGTCTTGGCCTGACGCGGCAAGAAATGCCGGTCGAAATCGGCGTAGCGGCCCTCGCTGCCGACGATCTTACTCACCGGAACCTGCTGCAGGCCGCGATACGCGCTGCCGCGAATATTCAGCCGGGAGCGCACTTCCTCAAACGGCACAAGGTCGCTGGAGCGCCGCGCCATCAGATCGGCGATCGATTGCAAAAACGCTTTGCGTCTGGCCCGCGCGAAATCCTCGCGCACCTGACTCTCATACCAGGAATTGCTCATCAGCGCCTCCTATCCGATCTCAAGCGCAAGACGTTGGAGATCGCCCCTGGTGAGCCGCCAGTGCCGCAGCTCATAGGTATCGACGCCGCTGCTGACCAGCGGATCGGCCTCGGCAATGGCACGCGCTGCGGCCTTGGACTCGGCGCGAATCATCACCATACCACCGCGCCGATCGGTAAACGGCCCGGAGAGCACCAGCGCTTCGTCGGCGTCGAGCTGCTGCAAATAGTCCAGGTGAGCCGGAAGATGAACTTCGTATTCACTCCGCTCGACCGCGATCGTGAGGATGTAGACGTAGTAGTTCATATCGTCCTCGTATCAACAAAAAAAAGTGGATGCTGCGGTAGCTTAGCCACATGGCGTTCGGCTCCGTCGCATCCACGTTGTGAACTCTTTCACGGTTGATTGTACCTGGGACGACTCACAGATGCAAGGCGCTCTATGGATAAAACCCGATAGCCTGCCGTGTTGATGACGATTGTACTACCTACCTGGGTTTCGAAAACATTGCTCAGCCGATAGTTACGATGGACATGACCGTGGATATGGTAGCGCGGCGGAAAGCGCTCGATCAGCCAGCGCAGCGCTTTGAAGCCGGCGTGCGCACCGGTTCCGTCGTGAATGCCCGCCGGTGGCGAGTGCGTGATCAAAATATCCAGCCCATAGCCGTTGATCCGCCGATGCCAGAGAATACGCGGCAGCAGCTTATACACGCGCGCCGTCATCGCCGACTGGCTGTACTGGTGCTTGCCGCCGTTGTACCAGATCGATCCGCCCAGACCGGCAAGAACCAGGCCATCGTGACGAACCACGCGACCGTCGATGTTGACGCCGCCGGGCGGTCCCATCAGCGTCTTGCCGTAGTCGGTGTGCTCCGGCTCGTCATGGTTGCCCGGCACGTAGAAGCACGGCACGTCGAGATTGGAAATAATGTAGTCGAGGTACGAGGCCGGCAGATCGCCGCAGCCCAGCACCAGATCTACATCGTGGAAACGCTTACGCGCCGATGCGTGGTAGATCGTCGGGACAACTTCGTCGCTCACGGTTAGTACTTTGATCATCGCGCTGCCGCCGCCCACCTGATTATTGTCAACATCGCTCATGCACGTCATCACCGACACACTCACTCAGCGAGCCTACTTGCTCAGCACAAAGCGCTCGATCGCGGCGGCCAATCCGGCCTCGTCATGCGTCGGCGCGATCCAATCGGCGGCGACACGCGCCTCGGGCATGGCGTTACCCATAGCCACGCCTACACCGGCCCAGCGCAGCATTCCGGCATCCGCCTCGGCATCGCCGAGCGTCAGCACCTCGTCGGGTCGCACACCGATCTGCTCGACCAGCTCCGCCAGCGCGTCCTCTTTGGTCGCGCGTGGATGCGTGAGCACCGCCGAGGCCACCGAGCCCTCACGGCTGTAATAGCGATGAACCACGATCGAGTCCGGCGCTGCACCAAACGCATCACACAGCAGATCGACACCCGCCGCACCCGTGGCGATCACTCGCGTCGGCGGCGCGGTCAGCGCGTCCAGCGTCGAGGCCACCTGGCGATCCTCGGAACCGCGAAACTCGGCCCGAAAGGGATAGGCCGGACTGTACAAGTTGATCTCGTCCACCGTCAGAATCAACGGAATCGCATGTTGATCGGCGAAACGGGCGATCTCCTGCGCCAGCGCAAAATCGATCACCAGATGCCGCAGCTCTTGTCCTTGCCAGTCCCAGGTTCGCGCGCCGTTATGCGCGATACACGCGCACGGAAAGCCAAGCTGCTCGGCGACGGCGTAGGCCGAGCCACGTTTGCGCGCCGTTACCAGCGCAATCTGCACATCTTGTTCCAGCGCCTGATCCAGCGCGCGCCGGTTCGCCGCCGGCAACTGGTTTTCGCTGTTCAGCAATGTGCCGTCGATATCAGTTGCGATTAGCCGGATGCGCCGCGTTTCACTCCGATCCTTCCCAATGTTAGCCATGATGCACCATGCAAGACGAGCCAGCCCACATTTCACGCCGGCTCGCGACAAACTCAGCTCGGATACTCACCGGCACCTACACGCTCGATGCAGTAGCCGGCCTGCTCAAGATCCTGCACAACCTCCTGGCCGTGCAGCTCGTCGCGCACTTCGAGAATCATCTCGATGCCAGTACGATCGACGGGCACCTGCCAGGCAGCGCGCCGATGGTTGATGTCG
>JAFAYS010000704.1 GCA_019240175.1 Chloroflexota bacterium
TCTGCTTAATAACGCTCATAGCTCCACGCCACCATATGGCCGTTCTGGTAGGGCATCACGCCATGAAACACGGTGGGCGAGTCGTCAAAGACCATCGGCAGAAAATGCTTGTCGCTTTCCCACATCGGCAGATCCAGCAGCCGCTCACGATCGACCCATTCCAGCGTGCCCTCGTGATTGCCCGTGTGCGGCGTGCCGCTCCAGCGGTCGATGCGAAAAATAAAGCCGAACCAGTCTTCCTCGTTCTTGCCGAAGCCGGGCCAGTTGATCATGCCGCGCAGCGTCATCTGCTCGACCTGGATGCCCGACTCTTCCAGAATCTCGCGTTTCATGCAGTCGGCCACAGACTCGTCGCGATCGAGCTTGCCGCCCAGGCCGTTGTACTTGCCATAATGCAGATCGTCGGGCCGCTTGTTACGATGCACCAGCAGCACCTGGCGGCCATCCGGCGAGACGATGTAGCCCAGCGTGGCCAGAATCGGTGTATAGGCGCTCATACGTCAGGTTCCTGTGCTTGCTGCTCGTTCAGGCCCAGCACATCCGAGACGATGTAGAGCGGGCGGCGCTTGACCTCGTCGTAGATCCGGCCCAGGTACTCGCCGATGATGCCCAGGAAGATCAGCTGAATGCCGCCCAGGAACAGCACGCTGACCAGTGTCGAGGCCTGGCCGTAGAAATTGGCCTGCGAGCCGGCCAGGCGCAGAATAATCACCGCTACCAGCGCCAGCATGCTGATCATCGCCACGAAAAAGCCGAAGTAGGTCGCCAGCTGAAGCGGCAGATACGAAAAGCTGGTAATGCCGTCGAGCGCAAAGCGCACCATCTTGCTGATCGGGTATTTGGTCTCGCCGGCATGACGCGGCGCACGCCGATACTCCACGCCGGTCTGCTTGAAGCCGACCCACACCGACAGCCCGCGCATAAAACGATGGTGCTCGCGCATCGACGTCAGCGCGTCGACGACCTTGCGATCCATCAGCCGGAAGTCGCCGGTATCGACCGGAATGTTGACATTGGTGATCTTGCGGATCAGCCGGTAGAAGAACGAGGCCGTCGCTTTCTTGAACCAGGTCTCGCCCTCGCGCTCCGAGCGCTGCGCAAAAACGATACCGTAGCCCTCGCGCCATTTGGCGAACAGCTCCGGGATCACCTCAGGCGGATCTTGCAGGTCCGAGTCGATCACGACCACCGCGTCGCCGCGCGCATAGTCGATGCCGGCGGTGATCGCCAGCTGATGCCCGAAGTTGCGCGAAAAGTTCACAGCCTTGATCCGGTCATCGGCGGCGTGCAGTTCGCGCATCACGTCCATCGAGCCGTCGCGGCTGCCGTCGTTGATCAACACAACCTCGAATGGCTCGCCCAACGGCTCAAGCGCCGCGATCACACGCTCGCAGAACAGCGGCAGCGTCGGCGCTTCGTTATAGACTGGAGCAACGACCGAGATCACCGGATGGGTTAGTGCCTGCGAGGCCGCGCCGCGTCGCAGCGGTTGCGTACTGATCATGTCCTTGTATCTCCAATTGCCGACAAAATTAAAAAAACCCCCGTCCGTGAAGGACGAAGGACTGATCTTCGTGGTGCCACCCTCATTCGTCGCCAAGCACCCGGCTCGACGACCTTGAAGCGCCCGCTAACGGAGGCGAACCGGAAAAGACTTAGAGCTGAGCGATCAGTGGTGAGGCTGGAAAAGATGTCGCTCCGGCTGGTACATCTTCGACTCGGGAGTGGATTCGGCTGGCCCCGGCTGCCGCGCTTACACTATCGGCGGCTCGCTGTGTGCTGGCGTCCAGCGTACTGATCTCCGTCAAACGTCGTTGGCGCGAATCATAGCGGCTGCTTAGGCGCTTGTCAAGCAATTTGCGTAGTCGTCGTGGTATGAGTACACTTGCGACAAAGGATGGAACCTATGACACGACTAGAGATACAATCCGCGATCCAGCAGGCGCTGACAGCAGGCGGCGCGGTTGTCGCGCTCGAATCGACGGTGATCGCGCATGGATTGCCGCATCCGCGCAACCAGGAGACGGCCTACGCGCTTGAGGCCGCAGTGCGCGAGTACGGCGCACAGCCCGCGACGATCGGCGTGGTGCGTGGCGTGCCGACGATTGGCCTGGACGACGCGACGATCGAGCGCTTCGCGCAGGGCCAGAACGTGCTCAAGCTTTCACGCCGCGACCTTGGGCTGGCGATCGCAACCCAGCAGGACGGCGCGACCACGGTCGCCGGCACGATGGCGCTGGCGCACGCCGCCGGTATCGAGGTGTTTGCCACGGGCGGCATCGGCGGCGTGCATCGTGGCGCAACCGAAAGCTGGGATGTTTCCGCCGATCTGACCGAGCTTGGCCGCACGCCGGTGCTGGTCGTCTGCGCGGGAGCCAAATCGATCCTGGATCTCCCCGCGACGCTGGAAGTGCTCGAAACGTTGGGCGTGCCCGTGGTCGGCTACGGCACCGACGAGTTTCCGGCTTTCTACTCCGAGTCGAGCGGCCTGCGCCTGACCGCCCGCGCCGACACGCC
>JAFAYS010000714.1 GCA_019240175.1 Chloroflexota bacterium
CTTTCTTAAGCTCCGGCGCGCATAATCGAGATCTTCTGGTACGATACAGCCGTACTCAACATATGATCAGATGAGCGGCGGGTGTATGCGCGACCAATCCCGTGGCGAAGAGAAAGTCAGGTGCACATGATCGACGGAACGCCTCTCATGGATCGGCTGCGGACGGAGACGCAGGATCGGCATCGGCAGGTCGAGGCGCAGCCTTTTTTCAACGCGCTCGCGGCCAAGGATCTGCCGCTGGAAAGCTATGTCGGGCTGCTCCGCGCGCTGGAAACAGTGTACGCGACGTTGGAAGCCGCCGCCTCAGCCGCCACGCATCCCGCTATCGCCGCTGTCTGGCAAGACTCCATGCGGAAGCTGCCGTTGCTTCAACGGGATCTGGCGTATTTCACGCAGCACAGCCTGCCCGAGATGCCTGTCGCAACGCTCTACGCGCTGCTGCTGGCCGACGAGATCCGGCGCGCCGCCAGCGACGATCCCGCCGCGCTGCTGGGCTATCTCTATGTGTTTGAGGGCTCGACGCTGGGTGGCATCGTGCTGCGCTCACAGGTCGCGCAGGCATTTAAGCTCAAGGATCGCAATGGGCTGGCCTATCTTTCGAGCTATGACAAACAGATCGCCGCTGAGTGGCGCGAGTTTAGCCGGCGCATGAGCGCAGCGCCGCTCACTACATCCGAGCAGGATCGAATTGTCGCGACCGCTGATCAAACCTTTGCCGGAATGACACAGATTGTTCAGGGCCTTTATCCCATCCCTAAGCAGGAAATGGCCGCGATGGTGCAGGCGCTCAATCCCGAGGCTGGACATCATGTGATCGCCGACGATCCACGTGAGATCGAGGCGGCGCTACGCGCGGGCGAGCGCTCCTGGCGGCAGGTGCCCTACTATGAGTGGCGCTACGGCGAGCGTGGCCGGCGCTTCACCTGGAGCGACAGCTCCTGGATTGTGACGCTTAGCCGCCACTCCGAGGCCGTCGCCACGCACCAGCTCGACTGGCTGAGCCGGGTGCTGGCCTCGCGGGGCATGCCGCGGTGGCTGCTAGAGCAACATCTTCAGGTGCTGCACGACGAGCTCGTCAGCGCGATTCCCGAAAATCGCCACACGTATGCGCTGCTGGCGCATCAGTCCGCGCGGCTGCGCGATCTCCGGCACCAGCAGCTCGACGAGCCGACGTTTCAAGCGCTGGCCGCCGAGTTTGCGGCGCTGGTGGGGTCCGAGTGGGCTGAGCGTTTCGCCGGCACCGGCTATCTGCTGGTCGCGGCAGTTGCCGATGAGCGCGCCGGCATCAAGTCCGCCGTAACCAGCGTTGAGGGCGCGCTAACCGATCCCCAGCAATTTCCGCAGCCGTGGATCGACGCCGTACACGGGATCATTGATAAGGCGCGGAAAGCGGAGTGAGCGAAAGAACAAAGGAACAACTCTTCCCCCTCTCCTGTCGCAACGGGAGAGGGGAGATGCGTAGCATCGGGGTGAGGGCCTCGTCAAGATTTTGTTCTTTTGTTCGCTTGTTCTTTTGTTTTATACCTCCGGCAGCAGCACGCCCAGCGCCTCGATCAGCGCGTCGACCTCCGCGCGCGTGTTGTAGCCTTGCAGCGAAATACGCAAAAACTGCCGCTCGTCGATCACGCCAACCGGAATCTCAATCTTGAATTCGTCGTAGAGTCGCTGCTTAAGCTGCTTGCCGTCGCCGGGTGGTAGCGCGAAGGCCGCCATCTGCCCCAGCCACTCGGACGAGTTGGGCGTACACGCGACCAGACCCGGCAGCGCGCTGAGCTGCTGGTAAGCATAGCGCAGCAGCTCCTGGCAATCCGCGCGCACGCGCTCCCAGCTGTGCTGGCGCATAAACTCGATCGCCGCCGGCACCGAGAGATAAGCCGCGATGTCGCGCGTGCCCTGGTACTCCTGCTCGTCGATAAAGCGTGAGTCGCCGGGCATGATGCTTTCCCAGCCCCAGCTGACAATCAGCGGCTCCACCAGGTGCTGTAGCTCGCGGCGCGCATACAGAAACGCCGAGCCTTTGGGTGCCATCATCCACTTGTGACAGTTGCCGCTGTAAAAATCCGCTCCCAGCGCCACGAGATCCAGCGGCAGCTGCCCCGGCGCGTGCGCTCCGTCCACGATCGTGATAATGCTAGCCGCACGTGCCCGCTCGATCAGCGGCGCGATCGGAAAAACGATCGCGGTTGGTGAGGTGATATGGCTGATGAACAGCACCCGCGTGCGCTCGGTCACGCCCGACCAGATTGCGTCGATCACCTCGTCGGTGGAGCGGATCGGCAGCGGGATCGGCTGGCGAATGTAGCGCGCGCCGCTGCGCTGGCAGAGGAAGCGCCAGGTGCGATCCAGCGCGCCGTACTCCTGATCGTTCGACAGAATCTCATCGCCGGGCTCAAGCCGCAGCGAGCGCGCAACGATATTCAGGCCGGTCGTTGCGTTGGGCACAAAGACCAGATCCTGCGCGTCGGCGTTGAGGTAGGCTCCCAGGCCACGGCGGGCGTCGCGCATCAGATCGTTGAAGCGCCGCCCAAGAAACTCGACCGGCTGGCGCTCAAGCTCGCGCTGCCACGTTTGGTACGTATCGAAGACCGGCTGCGGGCACGCGCCAAACGATCCATGATTCAGAAATATCACATCGGGACGCAGCAAAAACAGCGGACGAAGATTATTGGTAGCTGGCATGCTCATGTCGTAACTTCCCATCTAATCGCGAGAACAACTAAAGAACAGCAGGTTCCTTAGCTCCGTACACGTTGTTCTTTGTTTTTTGTTCTTTGTTCTCTCTAAGCATTCGGCACATCGTACCATGCGCACCGTGTGATAAGAAATGCTGTGTGGTATTTATTTGAGATGAGTCGGGACAACTTCAAGATTCGCCACGAAGAAGTGCCGTCAGCTAGTAGCAATTCGTCAAATGATCATTTACAATATGCGAGGCGTGTCGATCAAACACGCCACAAACCACGCCCATCAGTGCCTCTTGGGTCAGTTGCCGCGTGTGAGCGACAAACTCGCTCTTCTCGCGCAACAATCCGTGCAGCGCCGCGCACACTTAAGCTCTCACCGAGCGACTTCCCTATGCGCATCTGCTTCGCCGCAGCCGTCGCGTAGGATACGCGTACGCAGCTTATCCAGGAGTTTGCTGACAACCCTTGACTAAGGACAGGTATAATGGCCACAGCGGAAACACCCTCCATTCTTAACTCGCCCTACGGCGGAACGCTCGTCAATCTGCTGGTTCCAGCCGACGAGCTGGCACAACTCAAAGCCTACGCAAATCAGCTTCCGTCGATTCAGCTCACCGAGCGCTCGGCGTGCGATCTTGAACTGTTGGCGACCGGCGCGTTCTCGCCGCTGGATCGCTTTATGGGCCAGGCGGATCATCAGTCCGTGCTGGATAACATGCGCCTCGCCAGCGGCGCGATTTTTCCGATCCCGATCACGCTGCCGGTGGACGAAAACCCGGATCTGCGCATCGGCCAGGATATTGCCCTGCGTGATGCCAAGCAGAATCTGCTGGCGGTCATGACGATCGAGGAGATGTACAGCTGGGATCGCGAGGAAGTCTCGCAGAAGGTCTTCGGCACGCTCGACGTGCGCCACCCGCTGGTCGCGGAGATGCACCGCTGGGGACCGGTCAACATCTCGGGCAAGCTCCAGGTGATCCAGCTGCCGCTGCACTACGATTTCCAGGATCTGCGCCAGACGCCCCAGCAGGTGCGTGCGCGCCTGGAGGCCGAGGGTCACGCCAACGTGGTGGCCTTCCAGACCCGCAACCCGCTGCACCGCGTGCATGAGGAGCTGACCCGCCGCGCCGTCGAGCGTGTCGATGGTACGCTGCTGCTCCATCCAGTCGTGGGTATGACCAAGCCGGGCGACGTCGATCACTATACGCGCGTGCGCACCTACAAAGCACTGGCGCGCAACTACTTCGATCCCAAGCGCATTGTGCTGGCGCTCACGCCGCTGGCCATGCGCATGGCCGGCCCACGCGAGGCGCTCTGGCACGCGCTGATCCGCCGCAACTATGGCGTCAGCTACCTGATCGTGGGCCGCGATCACGCCAGCCCCGGCAAAGACTCGCAGGGCAATCCGTTCTACGGCCCCTACGATGCCCAGGAGTTGGTCGGGAAGTTCAGCGAGGAGCTGGGCGTGAAGATGCTGCCGTCGCAAGAGGTAGTCTATCTGCCCGACGAGGATCGCTACGAAGAAGTCACCAACGTGCCCAGCGACGCCAAGATCGCCTCGATCTCCGGCACGCAGGTGCGCGAAGAATATCTCAATCGCGGCAAGCAGCTGCCGGCCTGGTTCACACGCCCCGAGACCGCGCAGATTCTGGCGGATGTGCACCCACCGCGCCATCGCCAGGGCGTCTGCCTGTGGTTCACCGGCCTGAGCGGCGCGGGCAAGTCTACCACCGCCGACATTCTGACGGTGCTGCTGTTGGAGCGCGGTCGCCAGGTGACGGTGCTCGACGGCGATGTGGTCCGCACGCATTTGTCGAAGGGCCTGGGCTTTAACCGTGATGACCGCGACACCAATGTGCGGCGCATCGGCTATGTGGCGGCGGAGATCGCCCGTCACGGCGGCATCGCGATCTGCGCGGCGGTTAGCCCGTATCGCGCGGCTCGCAACGATGTGCGCATGATGGCCGGCGGCGATCATTTCGTGGAGATCTTCGTTGATACGCCGATCGAGGTCTGCGAGGAGCGCGACACCAAGGGCATGTATGCCAAGGCGCGTCGCGGCGAGATCAAAGAGTTCACCGGCATCGACGACCCGTACGAGGAGCCGATCAATCCTGAGCTGCGGCTGGAGACGACCGGTGTGACGCCCGAGCAGAACGCTCGTATTGTGCTGCAGTACCTGATCGACCAGGGCTTTGTGCAGGAGCTCTAAGAGCAGTTTGATCACTCAAAGCAAGAACTAGACAAACAAAACAGGGCTGGCGCGGCAGAGGTTGTCACGCTAGCCCTGTTGCTTTGGTTGCTCCGCGCGGCGCTCGGTCAGGCGGGCTCCCACACCGGCTCGCCGCGCAAAATCTGATTGATCTGCTTGACAAACCGGGATCGCTCGATCGGCTTGCCGATAAAGCCGTCGAAGCCCTCACGCCGCGCGCGTGCGACGGTCTCCGGCAAACAGTTGGCGGTGAGCGCCACAATGCGCGGATGGCGCTGGTTGGTGGTGCTGAAGAACTCGCGCAGGTGCTCATGCACACGGAAGCCGTCCTCGTGCGGCAGCGCCAGATCGAGCAGGATCAGGTCGGGCGTGCGCGATGGGTTGTCGGCGAGCCATTTCATGAGCTGACGGCCAGAGGCGCGGGCGTTACAATAGCCAACGCCGACATCGCCACGCAAAATATCGCTGAATACGAACAGGTTGTCGGGATTGTCTTCGACCAGTAGCACGCTGACTTGCTGAAGATCAAGCATTTGAATCACCGGATTCACCCTCCTCTGCCAAGCCTTGATCCTTGCCGACCCTTGCGAGCCAGCACGAATCTGTTCCATCATGGTGCGTACACGAGCGTCAAGCCTTGTTTGCGTGGAGCGCCAAGTATCGGCGGCACCTGCTGCATAGGGTGCCGTCACATGCTTAGATCCAGGATGAGACGTTGGGGGCCGATCTCAGCAAAACTATGTGAGGGGATGCTTCGATTATACCAAGGATTGTTTAGGCGACGAGTGGTACTCCTTGGTGACAACAAGCTAGCCACACGGTCCAGCATCATCACAAGAGCCAATCGCGTCATCCAGGATTATAGAATGTAAGCTGCCTGCGCCTATTGTACCGCATCTTCTCACGCAGTGCGCTACGATTCTGGATCATCCATTTGCTCACTCACCTCTTGACGCTGATCCGAAACAGTGCTACTGTACTACCAAACAATTGGTAGGGAGGATGTTTGCGTGATCTACATTGCTCTGTAATACTTCCGAACTTTGGACGCAATTATTTAAGCTACAGGGCTTTTTTTAGATGCATAACCTACCAAGAGTTTGGTACACAGAAGTATCGAAGTATGGCGGCGTGTGCAAGCATAGGAGGAAGAGCACATGATTCCCAACATGTGGTACGTCATCGCGGAGTCCAGCGAAGTCAAGGCCGGCAAACCGCTCGCGCTGCGGCGCATGAGCGAAGATCTGGTCTTGTGGCGCGATCCCGAAGGCAAGATCGTGGTGATGCGCGATCTGTGCCCGCATCGCCAGTCGAAGCTGAGCCCCGGCAAGATCGTGAACGGCAACATTCAATGCCATTTTCACGGCTTCCAGTTCGATCGCGGCGGAACCTGTCAGTTGGTGCCGGCCAATGGTCGCAACGGCCCCAAGCCTAAAATCTTTCAGTGCTGGACCTATCCGGCGCAGGAAGCATTTGGCTTTATCTGGGTCTGGCACGGCGCGCCGCGCGACGAATACCCGCCGGTGGAGTTCTTTGAGGGCCTGGACGATCACATCTACGCGACCTTCCAGAAGCAGTGGAATGTGCACTACACGCGCGCGATCGAGAGCCTGCTGGACGTGTCGCATCTGCCGTTTGTGCACGCCAACACGATCGGACGCGGCGGCAAGACGCTGGTCAACGGGCCGTACACCACGCTGGAGGATAACAAGATCCGTGTGTGGGTTAGCAATCAGCCGGATGCCGGGCTGCCGGCGATCAAGCCGACGCAGGTGCCGCCGCCCAATCGCCCGTCGATGCTGCGCTTCAATTTTCCCAACGTATGGCAGCTGTATCTTGGCGAGAAGCTCAGCCAGATCGCGGCCTTAGCGCCGATCGACGAGGAAAACACGATGATCTATATTCGCTCCTACCAGCGTTTTGTCACGCAGCCGCTGCTGGGCCGCCTGTTTGTGAACGCCAGCAATTTGTACAATCGCTATGTGCTCAGCGAAGACGAGGCGATCGTCACGACGCAGCAGCCTAAGAAATCGGATCTCAACGTCGGCAATCGCTTCATCCCCGGCGATCGACCGATTGCGCTTTACTTGCAGCACCGCCGCAACTTGATCCTGGCGGCGCAAGCCAGTGAAGAATCAGCGCGCGAGATTGAATCTCAGCGTCAGATTGGGGAAGCTGTCGTGCTGTGAGGCGGCTCGTCCAGCGATCGAAACAGCCCTCGGATCAATAATCGATCTGAGGGCTGCTGGTTTTGCACGATTTGTATGCTGTTAAGCGGCTGATGTGAGCGCGTCGGCCACAACCGTCGAAAGCGGCGTGGTTGGGCGGCCAATCAAGCTCGAAAGCTGACGCCCATCGTCGAAGAGCGCACCCTGCGCCGCGTCGACATCCCAGCCGGCGATCGATTGGGCCACAGCTTGCGGCAGGCCGAAGCTAGCCAGCGCTGCCGCATAGTCTGACTCGGGCAAGTTCTGGTAGGGGATCGTCTTGCCGGTCTGACGCGAAACTTCGGCGGCAAGATCGCTGAGCGTGTAGGGTTGGTCGCCGGCCAGCTCGTAGATCTTGCCCTCATGCCCCGCGCCGGTGAGCACGGCGACTGCGGCCTCGGCGTAGTCTTCGCGCGGCGCGAACGAGATCTTGCCGTCGCTCGCGCTGCCGATCAACGCGCCGCCCGCCAGCGCGCCGGGGATCGCGCCGGTGTAGTTTTCGGTGTACCAGCCGTTGCGCAGGATCGTGAAGGCAATGCCCGACGCTTGGAGATCTTCTTCCGTCGCGTAATGCTCAGCGGCCAGGCTCAACGGCGACGTATCGGCGCGCAGCAGGCTGGTGTAAACAATCCGCTGCACCCCGGCTTTTTTCGCGGCCTGGATCACGTTGTGATGCTGATCAACGCGCTGGCCGACCTCGCTGCCTGAGATCAGCAGTAATGTGTCGACGCCAGCGAGTGCCTGGTCGAGCGTCTCGGGCTGGTTGTAGTCGGCTTCGCGTACTGTGACGCCCAGATCAGCAGCTTTTTCAGGCGTACGCGCCAGCGCAACGATATTCTCAGCCGGCACGTTGGCTTTAAGTTTATCGACGACGAGGCGGCCAAGGTGGCCCGTGGCTCCCGTAATGGCAATCTTTCCAGACATTGATTCTGACTCTCCTTGTTGGTCTTGATCTACTTGTGGACCTATTGACAGTATAGTTAGCTGCTATATAATCGCAAGTAGGCACTATTTTGTAATATAGTTACTTCAAAAGGATATAAGTATCAAATGGATACTAATGGAGCTATCGCCTGGGATGTGTACGCCGATACCTGTCCGACGCGCAAGATTCTGGATCGCATTGCCGACAAGTGGACGGTGCTGATCGTGGGGCGGCTGTCGACAAGCAAACAACGTTTTGGCGAGCTGCGGCGTGAGATCCATGGAATCTCACCGAAAGTGCTGACGCAAAAGCTGCGCGAGCTAGAGCGCGATGGAATTATTGTGCGGCGGGTGTATGCCAGTGTGCCGCCCAAGGTTGAGTATCGTTTGACGCCGCTGGGCGGCACCTTGATCGAGCTGCTGGATGCGATCCGAGTCTGGTCCGAGACGCACATCGAGTCGATCTTGGAGGCGCAGCAGGTCTTTGACAGCCAGGCGCGAGATGGAGAAGGTGAGGAAGATTGACCAAGTACTCGGTATGGTATCCTGGCGCTGAGTGATCGATTCGCTATGTTCTCTCGAAAGGCTGCTATGGTTGAAACCTCATCGTCTAGCTCGGTCGTGTTTTGCGCGACCTTTGCGATCGCCGATCTCGCGTTCGATGCGCTGCTCACCGAGCGTGGCCTGGCGCGGCTGGTCTTTTCGACCGATGGGCGCGTCGAGCGTACAGCCTGGATTGAGCGCTGGGAACCGCACGCCGAGGTTGTTCACGATCTACAACCATTCCGGGCCTTGATTGCACAGCTGGATGCTTATTTTGCTGGCGCGCAGCCAGGCTTTACGGTCCCGCTCGATCTGCGCGGCACGCCATTTCAGAAGGAAGTCTGGCAGGCGCTTTTACAGATTCCCTATGGACAGGTACACACCTATGGCCAGCTGGCTGAAATGATTGGACGGCCACAGGCTGCGCGGGCGGTCGGCGCGGCGAACGGGGCAAATCCAATCTCGATCCTGGTGCCGTGCCATCGCCTGGTCAGTAGCCAGGGCACGCTGATCAGCTATGGCGGCGGTGTGGCGATGAAACGGCGGCTGCTCAACCTGGAAGGCGTGCGTCTCGCCGACTCACGGTTGGTCACATGATTGCAGCAACGCTCCGCATCGTGTAGGATGAAACATCTGTACTAGCTGAAGGAGCGACCAGTGCATTCGACCAACTATACCAACGCTTTTATCGAAGTAGCCGATGATTGTAAGACCGATGCCGGCACGATCCCGCCGGAGAAGCAGGCCAAAACCGTCGCGCGCATGCAGTACGAGATGATCCACGACCACCCATATCAGTACACCTCCGATGATCTGCTGTTTGATATTTATGCGGCCCGCAACGACATCGACGATGCGGAGCGCGACGACGCAAGAGCCGCTTTCTTTTCGAAAGGTCAGGCGTGTCTGCGCGCGTCGCCGCTGAGCAAGCAGTACGGCTGGGGCATACATTTTGACGACGAGTCGAAAATTGCGCTGTATGCCCGCGAGTCGGAGGACTACGCCCGCTTGCAAAACGACAGCAGCCTCAAGCATTTGAAAGCCATGAAAAGCACGAAGTAACGCTGCTACAGCGCTAGGTTGGTTGATCGATACGAGGAGATCAGGAGCTATTTTGGCGCAGGACGCATTACGCAGACGCTATACCTATTTGTGGACGGGCGAGGCGACTGCCGCGTGTGTGTTCGCGACGCTGCTGCTGTGGTCAGCGTATCGCGACGGCCTGTGGCAGCACTGGATTGCGCGCGGCTATAGTGTTGGCGTGGTGATTGTGATTCTGCTGCAAGGGATTGTTTGGTGGCGCTGGAAGCTGCGCCTGCTGGACATGCATCAGCGCCACATGCCCGCGCAGGTGCTTCATACCTTTGTGCGCTGGCGACGCATCAACTGGCTCTTGATCGGCCTGTTTCCGCTGGTTGTCGTGCTTGCAACACGCTTCACGCAGCAACCGCTGGTCTCGCGTGACACGTTGCTCGGCTTGCTCTTTCTGGGCGGCGCGGTGCTTGAGCAGATCAACTACTACTATGTGCAGCTCATGTACGACTCGGCCTATGATTGGGCGTATCTGCGCACCCATCGGCGCTTACGGCGCGGCACGGTTGCCAAGGCACTGGACGGCGCACCATCATCAGCGCAGCGATTCTGAAAGTTGTTATACTGTTTTTATTGCACAATTAGTGCGCTAGAAATGGTTTCCACTTGTCGATCATAACGTATTCCCAAGCTTTTTCGCGCTGTCTGTCCCTGGTTTTGCTGCTTGGCCTCGCCAGCGGCTGCCAGCGCCTATCTGCAACCGACGACGACAAGCCGCCGGTCTATGTCGCGCTGGGCGCATCCGACTCCGTGGGCGTGGGCGCGAACAATATGGCGACCGACGCCTGGCCGACGCTGGTTCACGCGCAGCTTCCGCCTGAGACGCAGCTGCTCAACCTGGCGATCAGCGGCGCGACGCTTGACGAGGTGCTGCGCTCCGAGCTGCCGCCCGCGATGGACGCGCGACCGCGCTGGGTGAGCATCTGGCCCGGCGTCAACGATCTGCGTACGAACGTGCCGCTGCCGACCTTTTCCCGGCAGCTGGACGAGATCCTGAGTAGCTTCGATCAGCCCGAGTCCGGCGCGCAACCGACGCTGATCGTGCTGAATATTCCCGACATGCGACATTTGCCGGCGCTGCGCGGCTTTAATCCGCAGCTGCTCGATCAAACGGTGCGACGCTGGAATCAGTCGATCGCCGAGATTGCCGCGCAGCACGACGCGGTGCTGGTCGATCTGTACGGCTACGGCCAGGAGCTGGCGAATCATCCCGGCTACATCAGCGCCGACGGCTTTCATCCTTCGACGGCGGGCTACCAGCGGATTGCCGAGCTGGTGCTGGCCACATTGGAGCGTGATGTTTCGACGCAACCGTAACGCCGCGCCGCACGCTGCCGCCGATGACACAGCCGTCGAGGCGCGCGGCCTGCGCAAGGTGTATCGCACGGGCGCGATCGTCGTGGAGGCGCTGCGAGGTATTGATCTGCGGATCGAGCGCGGCGAGCTGGTGGCGATCGTGGGGCCGTCGGGCTGCGGCAAAACCACGCTGCTCAACTGCCTGGCCGGGCTTGAGCACGCTTTCGAGGGCGACGTACTGCTGGCGGGCCAGTCGCTGCGGGCGCTCTCCGACAATCGCCGGGCGCTGCTGAGGGCGGAAGCGACCGGCTTTATCTTCCAATCCTTCAACCTGCTGCCGACGTTGAGCGCGCTGGAAAATGTCGAGATGCCGCTGCTGATTGCGGGCAGTACGGGTGGCGAAGTCCGGCGGCGGGCGCTGGAAATGCTCGACGCGGTTGGGCTGGCCGAGCGGGCGCATCACCGTCCGGCGGCGCTTTCGGGCGGCCAGCAGCAGCGCGTGGCGATCGCGCGGGCGCTGGTGAATCGTCCGGCGATCATCTGGGCCGACGAGCCGACCGGCAACCTGGACAGCGAGTCGTCCGCCGAGATTATCGAGCTGGTCAAGCGGCTCAATCGCGAGAACCGCCAAACCTTTGTGATCGTCACGCACGCCGCCGACATCGCGGCGCACACCCGGCGACTGATCCGTATGCGCGACGGCCAGATCGTGGTGGATCAGGCGATCACCGAGCTGGCACCGCCGATTGGGCAGCGCGACCCACGAGCAGTGAGCTAGCGTTTATGGAAACATTTTTCCGCTGGCCGGTTGAGTCGATCGCGATCGGCGTGGTGCTGGCGGTCGCGCTGCTGCTGATCGGCTTTGGCCTGCTGGCCTGGCGCGCGCCGCTGCTGGGCAAGCTGGGCCTGCGCAACATCGCACGACGACCGCTGCGGGCCGCGCTGATCGTGGCCGGGCTGATGCTCTCGACAACCGTGATCGGCAGCGCGTTTGGCACCGGCGATGCGATGACGCACACCTTTCATACGCTGATCACCGGCAGCCTGGGCACCGTCGACGAGGTCGTGGTGCTGAATCCCGAGCGTGGGCGGCGCGGCGGTTTCCGCGTATATCGACAGGTGCAGGCGTTGACGCAGCCCGGTCTGGCGCAGAGCACCGCCGGATTGGGCGCGGTGCAGCTTGGCAGCATCGATCAGGCGACCGCCGATCGCATCATGGAGGCTGCGCGCGGCAGCACAGCGATCGCGGGAATCGCGCCGGCGATCGTCGAGCAGGTGGCGGTGGTGTACGGCCCTAGCCAGCAGTTGCAATCGTCGGTCTCGCTGCTGGCGGTGAGCGCGCCGCTGTCGCCGGGCAGCCAGCAGGCGTTTGGCGTGCTGACAACCATCGACGGGCAGCCGCTGGCGCTGGAGTCGCTCGGGCCGTATGAGGTCGTGATCAACGCGGCGGCAGCTGAAAGCTTTGGCGCGACCGCTGGCGCAACGCTGTCGATCATGCGCGACGGCCAGAACTCCGAGCGGCGGATTCGCGCGGTGGTGAGCAACGGCAGGATCGCCGGCAGCCAGCCGCAAATTCTGGTGCCACTGGCGCAGCACCAGCAAACAACCGGGCAAGCAGGCCAGATTAACCAGCTGTTGATCGCCAACCAGGGCGGCACCGCCAGCGTGGCCCGATCGGCGGAGGCTGCGCGTGAGCTGCGCGCGCTGCTGGTCGATCGCGCGATTGCCGAGCAGCTGCACGCGCTGCTGGCGCGGCCTGAGGTCCAGCGTGGCCTGCTCGAGGTCGAGGGCGTGCTGGAAGCGCGCGATCGTGAGCGCTTTGCAGCGCTGCGAAACGCGGCGGCGCAGCCCACGATGAGCGATGAGTTCATCAGTCTGCTGACCGATCCGCGTGTGCGGCAGCGACTGTTCGTGCTGGCCTGGCGGCTGCCCACCACCAGCGACGGCGAAAGCCCACGCGAGCTGCTGGCCAGTGTGTCGCGGTTTGCGGTGCTCGAAGTCAAGCAGGAGGCGCTGGATCAGGCGCAGCAGTACGGCGCGGCGGTGACGACGGTCTTTTTGGTGCTGGGCATCTTCTCGATCGTGGCGTCGGTGCTGCTGATCTTCCTGATCTTCGCGCTGCTGGCCGCTGATCGCAGCGCCGAGCTGGCGACGATGCGGGCGCTCGGTATGCGGCGCTGGCAGATCATGGGTTTATTTCTGTGGGAAGGGCTGATCTACGATCTGCTCGGTGCGCTGCTCGGCACGCTGGCGAGTCTGGCCGGCAGCTACGGCATCGTGCGGGCGCTGTCGCAGGCGCTAATTACGTTCGGCGTCGCGATCGAGCCGCACCTTGTGCCGACGAGTCTGGTGATCACCTCCGGCGGCGGTGTGCTGCTGACGTTTGGCGCGATGCTGCTGGCGGCCTGGCGCGTGAGTCGCGTCGAGATTGTGGCGGGCACGCGCGGCGAGACGGTAGCCGAAAGCCAGCGCTGGCTGCTGGGTCTGGGCCTGCTTCTACTGGCGGCAGCTAGTCTGCTCTGGTGGCGCGGACAGCCCGATCCTGAGCTGTTTGAGCCGCGCCATCCGCTGCTCGCGCCGGCGACGATCTCGCTGGTGCTGGCCGGGCTTTTCTGCCTGGTTCGTCCGCTGTTTGGCGCGCGGGCGACGCCGCTGCTGGTGCGCTCCTGGGCGACTCTGCTGGGCCTGGCGCTGCTCGGCATCTGGCTGCGACTGCTGCTGAGCCTGCCCGCTCCCGGCGAGGATCTCAGTCGCAGCGCGGTGGTCGCGACGGTAGCGGGCGTTGTGCTGATCGCG
>JAFAYS010000840.1 GCA_019240175.1 Chloroflexota bacterium
CGGTGGTCCAGATTGGGCCGGCCTGTGAGCGGCTTTTCCGGTGGGAGCAGCGGCGCAAGCCGCGCCCACTGTTCATTCGTTAAGTCTCCTCGATTCATACCTAACTGACCTGCAAGGTCAATGCCTGGGTTTGCAGATGCGCCCTAGTACGCCAACTCGCAGATCTCGATCCAACGTCTGTGTGTCGTTGACGATCAGTTGTCGAATATGCTATTATACGGTCCGGCTTCCGGCGGGGAAGCTGTTTGTTTGCTGGCTTCCATCGCCGCACTTTGATCTAAAACATAGCAAAAAAAACGTACCGGCCACAGCGCCGATGTGGGGATTTCATGAAAGTTGTTTTGACTCAGGATGTGCCGAATCTCGGCAAAGCTGGCGAAATCAAAGAAGTTTCCGATGGCTATGGTCGCAATTATTTGCTTCCCAAAGGTTTTGCTGCGCTGGCAACCAAAGGCCTGATCAAGCAGGCCCAGGAGCGCAACGAGGCCCAGAAGAAGCGCGACCTCAAGGCTCGCTCCGAGGCCGAGCAGTTGGCCCAGCGCCTCAACGGCCAGACGATCCGCTTCACGGTGCGCGTCGGTGAGCTGGATCGGCTCTACGGCTCGATCACCAACGGCGATGTCGCCGAGAAGATCAAGCAGCAGTTCAGCATCGACATTGATCGCCGCCGCATCGAGCTTGGCGATCCGATCAAACGCGCCGGGGTGTACTCCGTGCCGGTTCGTCTGAGCAGCGGTGTCGAAGCACGCTTGAACGTGGTGGTCGAGGGCGAAGGCGGCGAGGGCGCGCAGCCCGCAGCAGCGGTAGAAGCTCCTGTCGAAGAGACCGACGCCGAATAACTTGTCATCGCGGTGTAAGACCGCCAACTTGCAAATCAGCAATGTGTCGTGCTTTGATTAAGCACGGCACATTGTGCGTTTATAGCCGCTTGTGGATGAGCTGTGGAAAGTCTGTGCGCGTGCCGGAGTATAAGCTGTGGAAAAAACCTTACCTCATAATGAAACTGCTGAGCGGGCCACGCTCGGCGCGATCTTGCTCGACCGTGAGGCCGTCGTTCCCATCGCGGCCTGGTTGCAGCCCGAACACTTTTATGTCGAGAAGCACGCCTGGATCTATGAAGCACAACTAAGCTGCTACAACCGGCGCACGCCGCCCGATCTCACCACGGTCGCCGACGAGCTACGTCGCACCGAGCGTCTTGAGCAGATCGGCGGCGTACCCTTTCTGGTCGATCTTTCCAACTCGGTGCCGACCTCTTTTCACGTCGAGTACTACGCGCGCATTGTCGAGCGCACGGCGGTGCTGCGGCGTTTGATCCGGGCCGGCGGCAAGATCGCTGCGCTGGGCTTTGACGAGACCGACGATGTCGAGCAGACGCTGGATGCCGCCGAGCAGGAGCTGTTCAATGTTTCGCAGCGGCGCGGCTTGCAGGGCTTCGTGCCGCTCTCCGCAGTCGTCGATCAGTACTACGAGTACCTGAGCGAGATGCAGGAGCGCGGCCCTGAGATGGTCGGGCTGTCCACGGGCTTTATCGACTTCGATCGCATGACCGGCGGCCTGCACAAGTCGGATCTGCTGATTCTGGCTGCGAGGCCTGGGGTGGGTAAATGCCTGCCCTCGTGGACGCTGATCGATGATCCTGAGACTGGCGCGCGGCGAACGATCGCCGAGTGTGTAGCGCAGCAGCAATCACGAATCTATGGTATTTCTGAGACAGGAGCCGTGCGAGAAACTGCGGTGTCAGCCTGGCTCAATAACGGCACCAAGCCCTGCTATCGCCTGCGAACACGCAGCGGTCGTGTCATCGATGCAACAGATAACCATCCATTCTTGACAGTCGATGGCTGGACACCACTGCGAGAGCTAGCGCCTGGCCAGGCGATCGCAGTACCCAAAGCTGTTCCTGCCTTCGGCAAAAATGAAGACTTGCCGATCGAGCTTGTTCGACTGATAGCCTATTTTATTGCTGAGGGTGGGCTAACCGGTTCGTCGCCGCATTTCACCAACGCCGACCCGGTCATCGTCGAGGATTTCAAACAGATCATCGCACAGCATTTTCCAACCTGTGCCGTCCGCCAGCATGGTATTAGCTACGCAGTTGCGCGCCCAGGTCGTGGCGGTGTGCCAACACCAAATCCAGTTGCTCAATGGTTAGGTGAGCTGAATTTGTGGGGCAAGAAATCGACGGTTAAGTCATTCCCGGCCTGCGTTTGGACCTGGAGCAAGCGCTACCTTGCAGAATTTCTACGCGCCTTGATGAGCTGCGACGGCTCGATTTATGCCTCGGAATCTGGGCCGCGCATCGAGTTCAGCGTCGCTTCACAGCAGTTGGCGGCGGACGTGCATCATGCATTTATTCGCTTCGGGATCGTCGCGCGTCTGTACAAAACTTCGCATAATGCATGGCGTGTCGCAGTCACAGATTCGGAGGCAGTGCTGCGTTACCAGGAGCAGATTGGCTGGATCGGCGAAAAAACAACGCGGTTTCCTGACTTCACACGTGATCTTGCGGCACGTCACAGCAATGTAGGACACGCGCCGAAAGAAACCTGGCAGATTGTGCGCGCTGCCTGCCAGGAGCAAGCAGTCTCATTGAGTGAGCTAGCCCGGAAAAGTGGCGAGACGACCAGAACCGGTAAATATGCCGGCTATAATCCGCATACTAACCGCACAATTCCGCATATTCGTCTAGCAAAATACGCCGAGGTTTTGAACCATTCGCAGCTGCGCAGAGCCTCAAGCGCCGATATTTTCTGGGATCAGATTGTTGCGATCGAGCCAATCGGCGAGCACCGCGTCTATGATCTGACCGTGCCCAATGGCGAGAATTTCATCGCTCAGGATATTATTGTCCACAATAGCTCGTTCGCCATGACGATTGCTTTCAATATGGCCATGCAGCAGCGCACGCCGGTCGGTGTGTTCGCGCTCGAAATGGGACGCGATCAGCTGTTGCAGCGTTTGCTGGCAACACACACCAACATCGACTCACAGAAGCTGCGCACAGGCCGCATCAGCACCACCGAGCTAACCGTGCTCATGGACGCGATGGGCCAGCTCTCCTCCGCGCCGATCTATATCGACGACACGCCGGGTGTTACAGTCACCGAGGTACGTGCGAAAGCACGCCGCTTGCAGGCTGAGCACGGGCTTGAGGTGCTGATCATCGACTATTTGCAGCTGATGAGCGGCAGCGGCAAACGCGGCGATAATCGCGTGCAAGAAGTTTCCGAGATCTCGCGATCACTTAAAGCGCTGGCTCGTGAACTAAATATTCCCGTGATTGCACTTTCGCAGCTTTCGCGTGCGGTTGAAGGCCGAACGAGTCACGTTCCCGTGCTTGCCGACTTGAGAGAATCGGGCTGTCTCACTGGCGATACATTGGTTTATCTGCCGGATCTCGGTATCCATCGACGCATCGATCAGCTAATGGGACAGCAAGGCTTCAATGTACTGGCGCTCAACACCGAAACATGGCAGCTTGAGCCATGCTCGGTTACTCATGCTTTTTCGACCGGACGCAAACCTGTCTATCGCCTGACAACGGCGCTTGGTCGAACGATTCGTGCGACGGCTAATCACAAGTTCTTGACGATTGCTGGCTGGCAGCGGCTTGACGAGCTTGGTGTCGGCACACGCCTCGCGCTTCCTCGGCAACTTCCCGATACAGTGCAAGCAAGTATGAGCGATGCAGAATTAGCACTACTGGGGCATTTGATCGGAGATGGCTGCACGTTGCCGCGTCATGTTATCCAGTACACTACCAACGATCAGACATTAGCTGAGATAGTTGCACAACTGGCAACCCAAATCTTTGGCGATGCTGTTGCACCCAAGATTAGCCAGGAGCGTGATTGGCTTCAGGTTTACCTGACAGCGACGGCACGACTGACACATAACGTGCGCAATCCGATCGCCACCTGGCTGGATCAGCTTGGCATATTTGGCCTGCGCTCATACGAGAAGTTCGTGCCGGATCAGGTTTTTGCACAGCCAAACAGCGGTATTGCGTGCTTCTTGCGACATCTCTGGGCAACTGACGGCTGCATACGGCTGGGCACTACCAGCCATTCACAGCCAGCGATCTACTACGCGTCAAGTAGCAAACGATTAGCTCAAGATGTGCAAGCACTCCTGCTGCGACTAGAAATCAATGCAACGCTTCACCGCGTCTCTCAAAAAGGCAAAGGTCGCGATCAATATCATGTGGTGGTCGATGGTAAAGCTGAGATCACGCGTTTCTTGCAGCAAGTAGGTGCAGTTGGGCAAAGTAAGGTCGTGCATCGAGATGCAATCCTAAGTTATCTAGAGGAGCGCGCAGCCAACACCAATCGAGATGTTGTTCCGCGTGAAATTTGGCGACAAGTCGTCGTTCCGGCTATCCAAACAGTTGGTATGACTGGTCGGCAAATGCAAGCAGCGCTAGGGAATGCCTCCTGCGGCACTGGTCTGTACAAGCAGAATATCAGCCGCGCACGCACAACCCGTCTAGCCGATGTCGTCCAATCAACAGAGCTTCATAACCTGGCTCACAGCGATGTGTACTGGGATCAGATTGTAGAGATAACACCTGATGGCGAAGAAGATGTGTACGATCTCACAGTCGAGGGATTGCACAACTTTGTCGCCAACAATATCGTCGTCCACAACAGCATCGAGCAGGACGCGGATATAGTCATGTTTATCTACCGTGAAGAAATGTATGACAAAGATACTGATAAGAAAGGCATCGCCGAGATTCATATTGCCAAGCATCGTAACGGGCCGCTAGGCGTGGTGCCGCTCTTCTTCGATCAGCGAACCACACGTTTTCAGAATCTAGCGCCCTTCCAGTCGCCCGACGGCTACTGATGAAAGCGCTCGAACGTTCGAAAAACTGTGGACGCTGGATCGGGGGCGTGGTAGTATGAATGTACATCTCGGCACATTGGGAGCATAGCGCAATGACCTTCACGGGCTTTTCTACTGACGATCCGATCAAGCTGCCGCGCGAGCTATTCACCGACGTCCTGCCGCTGATCTCGCAGCCCGCCGAGCTGAAGGTCACTCTGCATTTCTTTTACCTGCTGCGCTCCAGCCGCCGCCGGCCACGAATGGTCGAGTGGGCCGAATTTTGCGCCGACGCCGATCTTGGGCGGTCGCTGCGAGCAATTGCGCCGTTTCGTCCGCTCGACGATGTGCTGATCGAAGGGCTGGAAGCGGCGGTGCGACGTGGTACACTGCTGCATGCTGCCGTACCTGAGGGGCCGCGCGTCGGCAACTGGTATCTAGCCAACACCGAGCGCAACCGCGTGTGGATGGCGCGTATGATCGACGGCGACATCTCGTGGCTGCCGATCCCGCAAAAGCCACCCGAGCGACCAACCATCTTTGCGCTGTACGAGCAAAATATTGGTGTGATCACGCCGATGCTGGCGGCTGAGTTGAAAGAAGCTCAGGAGATCTACCCGGCGGCCTGGCTGGAAGACGCGATCCGCGAGGCGGTGCGCTCGAACAAGCGCGCGTGGCGCTACATCGCGGCAGTGCTCAATCGCTGGGCGCGCGAT
>JAFAYS010000843.1 GCA_019240175.1 Chloroflexota bacterium
GCGTGGCCGGCATTGCTTTGTCGAGCGTGGCGCTCTACCAGGCCACGAGTGTGACGGCGTATGCCCTCGCGCTGAAGTGGCAGCTGGCGTGCGTCTACGTGGTCGCCATACCGCTTGCCTGGTTCATCGCCTACGCAACGGCAGTCCGACCGATCTGGCTGCTGCTTATCCTGCACGGCATGTCGATCCTGGCGCTGGCCATCAATATCACCTTGCCCTTTGGCCTCTTCTTTACCCAGATCGCAGGGATTGCCTCCGTGATGCTGCCCTGGGGCGAACACATCACCTATCCGATCGGGACGATCGTCGGGCCGTGGGTCTGGCTGGTGCGTGGCCTGCTGGTGCTGATGCACTTGTACGCCTATTATGCCTGTTATCGCCAATACCGGCGTGGCGAACGCCGGGCTGCGCTGAGTCTGACTCTGAGCTTGAGCAGCGTACTCTTCGCGCGCTGGCACGACCATCTGGCCCTCGCGCGTGGCACGCCCACGCTCTCATGGGTGGAGTACGGCTTTCTGGCCTTGATCGTCGTCATGAGTCTGGGCGTGCTGGACGACCTGATTCGGGTCAGCGGCATGAAGCAGGAGCTGATCTCCAACGAGCGGCGCTGGCGCGAATTGCTGGAAAGCGTCGAGCTAGCGGTGGTTGGCCTCGATCATGATGGCCATATCGATTATGTCAACCCTTACTATCTGCGCCTGACTGGCTTCGCGCGCACCGAGGTGCTGGGCCGGGCCTTCACGGTGTTTGTGCCTGAGCGCGACCGTCCGCGCCTGCTGACCCTCGCTGGACAAATTCGGGCCGGCACGACGTTTCCACCCTACGTCCAGCTGCCGCTCATCACCAGCAGCGCGAGCGAGCGCACGATCACCTGGTCGAACGTGCGACTGCGCACACCTGACGATCGCTTCGCCGGCACGCTGAGCATCGGTGCCGATATTACCGACCGGATCACGGCAGAAACCGAGATCCGCGCCCTGAACGCGGAGCTAGAGCAGCGCGTCGCGTCGCGAACGGCTGAGCTGCTGCGCGCCAACAACCAGCTGGCGCAGGTCGCCCGCGACAACACCGTCCTGTATCAGCGCGCGGTCGCGGCCAGTGAGCGTTTGACCACGCTCTACCAGGCCAGCCAGTCGATCAGTCAGGCCAGCCTGGATCTAGAGCAGATGTGCACAGAGCTGCACCACGCGGTTGCGCGCCTGATGCCGCTGGATTCCTTCACGATGATCCTGATTGACCATGCTGGACAGCATGTCGACGAGATGTTCCTGGTCGGGCCAGCCGGGCGCGTAGCGAGCACACGCACCCCTGTAGAAAACAGCCTGGTGAGCGCGCTGCTGCACCACAATGCGTCAGTGCGCATCGACGACGTTCGTACCGATCTGCAGACGGAGATTGCTCATGCGGTATTCGGTGACCAGGCGGATCTACGCTCCGGGGTGGTCGTGCTGCTGCGTGGCAGCGAGACGATTCACGGCGTGGTCTGCGTACAGAGCGCAGCGCCGGGTGCCTACCGCGATGAGGATACCGACGCGCTTGAGCTGCTGGCGGCGCAGGCCGCGATCGCGATCGAGAATGCGCGCCGCTCGCACCAGGCCCGCGACCTGGCAGCCTTGGCCGAGCGCACACGACTGGCCCACGACCTGCATGATGCCGTCACCCAGACCTTGTACTCGGCCAGCTTGTTGACCGAGGCGCTACCCGCGATCTGGCAGCGTGATCGATCCGCCGGCGAGCGTGATGCCGCGATTGTGCGCCAGCTGGTGCGCGGTGCGCTCGCCGAGATGCGAACGCTGTTGTTTGAGCTGCGTCCCACGGCGCTGGTTGCCGCCGATCTCGGTACGCTGCTGCGCCAGCTCGGCGATGCCCTGACCGGCAAGAGCCACATCCCCGTCGATCTAGCGGTCGACGGCGAGGGACAGCTCACAGTTGAGACAAAAATCGTGGTTTATCGAATCGCGCAGGAAGCGTTCAACAATATTGCCAAGCATGCTGGTGCCACTCAGGTCTGGGTGACGCTGCGCATGGCGCATGACCAGTTCTTTCTGTCGGTGCGCGATAATGGCCGAGGCTTTGATGCCAGCCGCGTCACTGGCGATCATCTCGGTACGCGGATTATGGCGGAGCGCGCCGCAGGCATCGGCGCCCAGCTGCACATCGACAGCACCCCCCACACTGGCACGGAGATCTCACTCCGTTGGTCCGATTCGGCGACGCAGAAGGCCAGACGATCGTAGCAGACACCGCTCGATCCGTCGTCCGTCGTCGGTTGTTCGTTGATACCCGTATAGGTGGGAGGTGGTAGCGTGGAAGCACAGCCGCACTCGATCGGTGTGCTCATCGTCGACGACCATATTATGGTCCGCTATGGGCTCAAAGCGTTGTTGGCGCTTTCGCCAGATATCGCCGTTGTCGGCGAGGCCGCAGATGGGGAAGAAGCGTGGATTTGCTGCAATGAACAGCGCCCGGATGTGATCCTGATGGACATTGTCATGCCGGGCACAGATGGCCCGACCGCTACGGCGCGCATACGCGCAGCGTTTCCGCAGATCCAGGTGATCGCCTTGACCAGCTTTGCCGACGAAATGCTGGTGCCACGAGCGCTTCAGGCCGGCGCGATCGGCTATTTGCTCAAGGATGTGCACGCCGACCAGCTGGCGATCGCAATCCGAGCAGCGTCGTATGGGCGCACAACCCTGGCTCCCACCGCCGTCCAGGCGCTCGCACACCTGGCCGCCGCACCGCCGTCGCCGCGTCCCGAGCTGACGAAGCGCGAGTGCGATGTGCTGGCCCTGCTCGTCGCCGGCGAGTCCAACCTCGCGATCGCCGCACGGCTGGGCATTAGTCATGGAACGGTGCGCCTGCACGTCAGCAATATTCTGCGCAAGCTCAGCGCAAGCAATCGGACGGAGGCGGCGTTGCTTGCAGTCCAGCACAAGCTCATCCCCTAACACACGTTATCCGCTCAACAACAAGCGCTCCAGGAGCGGCTCCCGCGCGCACGCCGCCAACACTGACAGATGTTATAGAAAAATCTATAACATCTGTCAGGTTAAAAATATAACACCTGACAGTAGCCCGCTGTCGCCTCCCTGGTGTATCGTAGTCACACATCGTTATTACCACCCAACCGAGATCCGCCTATGAATGTTGTGCTAGCCGTCGGCACAGCGCCACTCCGTCTGGCCCTGGATGTCATCCTCAGCGAAGAGCCAGGCGTCACTGTGGTGGGCATGGCTAGCGAAACCGAGGGACTGCTCGCACTCATGCGAACGGCACAGCCCGATCTGGTGCTCTTGGAGTGGAATCTGTCGGGCAGCCCGACCGAGGCGGTACTGGCTAACGCCCTCTCAGTATCGCGACCGCTCCGCATCCTGGTGTTGGGTCGCGATGCCGCGCTGCGATCCGTTGCCCTGACGGCGGGCGCGTGTGCCTTTGTGCTGGTTGGCGATCCCCCCGAGATCTTGCTGGCAACGCTGCGTGAGGAGCGCACGATGCAGCGCCGGTGCTAATCGAAAACATATCCTCCACTCGACTGAGCGAAAGGAGCAACGCTATGCGAGGCACTCACCTGATCCGCCGCATGTTTCCGCTTTTCTGCTGCCTGATCCTGCTGATCATGACCACGGCTGCCGCGCAACGTCCGGGCCGGCGGGTTGACCTGATTGTCGCCGGCGAGTATGTGGTGACGATGGATCCGCAGCAGCCGGTGATCGAAGACGGTGCCGTGGCCATCGACGACGGCGCGATCATAGCCGTCGGCCCGGCTGATCAGGTTCGCGCCAGCTATCGCGCCGATCGCGTGCTGCCGGGACAGGGCAAAGTGGTGATGCCGGGTCTGATCAACGGGCATACCCACCTGGCAATGGCGCTCTTCCGGAGCCTGGCCGATGACCTGACGCTCGAAGATTGGCTGTTCAATCACATCTTCCCGGCGGAGGCCGAGTTCGTCAACCCCGAGTTCGTGCGCATCGGCGTTGAGCTCGCCTGCTGGGAAATGATCCGCGGCGGCACGACCACCTTTGTCGACATGTATTTCTATCCCGAGGTCGAAGCCAGGGTGATCGAGCGCTGTGGTCTGCGCGGCGTGATCGCGCCCAGCAGCATTGATTTCCCCAGTCCCGGCTTTACCGGCTGGGACGACTCGTTCGGCTCGGCGGTGGACTTTGTCGAGCACTGGCAAGGCCGTAACCCGCGCATCATCCCGGCGCTGGGCGTCCACGCGCCGTACACGGTCTCGCCGGAGCACCTGGCCGAGGCACGGGCGGAGGCGCTGCGGCTGAACGCGCCGATCAGCATCCACGTGGCCGAGACCGAGACCGAGGTGAATGACGTGCTCAATCGCTACGGTAATCGTCCGGTCAACCACCTGGACAGCCTCGATTTCTTCGACGCAAACGTCATCGCGGCGCACATGGTCTATCCCGACGCGGGCGAGATCGCGCTGCTGGCCGAGAAGGGCGTGGGCGCGATCCACAATCCCAGCTCGAATCTCAAGCTGGCCTCGGGTGTGTCACCGGTGCCGCAGATGCTGGCTGCCGGCGTCCGAGTCGGGCTGGGCACCGACGGCGCGGCCTCGAACAATGACCTGGACATGTGGGAAGAGATGAACATCGCCGCGCTGCTGCACAAAGGCGTCCTGAAAGATCCAACCACCATGCCGGCGCAAACGGTACTGCGCATGGCAACCCTGGGCGGCGCGGAGGCGATCGGGCTGGAGCAGCAGATTGGCGCGCTCACGGTCGGTCGCCGTGCGGATCTGCTGCAAGTGCGGCTTGACGAGCCGCGCATGGCTCCGACCTACAACATCATCTCGAATCTGGTCTATGCCGCCAACTCCGATGATGTCGATACGGTGATCGTGGAGGGCAAGCTGCTGATGCTGCGTGGCCGGGTTCTGACGCTGGATATTGACGACATTCGGGCGGATGTGGCGCGCATCGCCGCGCAGATCGGAGATCCGAACATGGCCATGCAGCCGTCACGATGATTATGCTTTGGTGGACTACCGAGAAGGCTTGTGATACCACAACAGGAGGTTTTCCATGCCACAGCGCTGGTTGACGTACACCGATCGCAGGACGCGCGTCCTGCCGATGCTGGCCATGCTCATACTCATGCTGGCTATGATCCCGGCTGCCGCGCTGGCCGCTCCCGTCGCCACGCCGACGATCAACATCGCCGACGCCCGCGCGCTGCCGCTGGGCAGCACCGTGACAGTCACGGGCGGAGTTACGGTGCCGTCGGGCGTATTCAGCTCCAGCACGTTTGACCAGGGCTTCGCGATCCAGGATCGCAGCGGCGGGATCTACGTCAGCATCGCCACCAACCTGGGCCTGGCTCCGCGTCAGCAGGTGCGCGTGACCGGTCAGCTAGCCGATAGCTTTGGGCTGCTGATTCTGGTCGTCAATAGCCCCGCCGCTGTCACGCTGCTCGGCACCGGCCCGAAAGTCACACCCCAGCCGCTGGCTACCGGCGCGATCAGCGAGGCGACCGAGGGCCTGCTGGTCACGGTTTCCGGCACGATCACGCGGATCATCATCGATCTGCCCTACGGCTACCAGGTCTTTATCGACGACGGCAGCGGTGAAACGCAAGTCTTTGTCTGCGCCTCAGCCGGCATCAACGTGAGTGGGTGGGCGGTCGGCCAGCAGCTACACGCAACCGGCTTCAGCGGCCAGTTCGCCGCCCAGTACGAGGTTCTCCCGCGCGGCCCGAGCGATGTGCAGGTCCAGTAGCACGATTGTCGATCTGCCCAGATCCACGTCGTGAGCGGCAACACCCGCAACCAGGCGCTCACCCTGCAATCGTTTGTGGGGTGAGCACCGCCCGGCTCGCATGACCGATAGCCTGCCCACACGAACATACCAGAGGAACGCATGAAAATCACAGCCTATCCGTTGTCCGACCAGGCAGTCGCGATCGAGCCTGCGCCGAACGACTATGCCTGCACGACAGCCATCGCCGATCTGACCAAGAGCATGGCCGACAGTCAAGCCTGGATCGTACGCTGCCCATATGCTCTTGAGATCACCTGGAACGGCGGATCAGCTCCCGAGGATATCGAAATTCGGATCGAGTCCCTTGATGCCGATGTGCCACCTTTTGTGCAAAGCTACCTCG
>JAFAYS010000366.1 GCA_019240175.1 Chloroflexota bacterium
TCTGAGCCGCATGTTGTACGGCGCGCGAATCTCGCTGCTGGTGGGCGTGGCGGTGGTGGCGATCGCCGGTGGGGTTGGCACACTGCTGGGGCTGGTGGCGGGCTATCTCGGCGGCTGGGTCGACGAGGCGATCATGCGTCTGACCGACATCTTTTTCGCTTTTCCCGCGCTGATCCTGGCCATGGCGATCGCGGGCTCGCTGGGGCCAAGCCTGCGCAACGCTCTGATCGCGATCAGCATTGTCTCGTGGCCGGTCTACGCGCGCCTGATTCGCGGCCAGGTGCTGGCGCTCAAGCAGCGCGAGTTTATCCAGGCCGCCCGCGCGCTGGGCACGCCCGAGTGGCGGATTCTGCTGCTGCATCTGCTGCCGAATACGCTGGCGCCGCTGCTGGTGCAGACCAGCTTCGACATGGGCGCGGCGATCACCGCCGTGGCCGGGCTGTCGTTCATTGGCTTTGGCGCGCAGCCGCCAACGCCGGAGTGGGGCGTGATGATCAGCGAGGGTCGCAACTATATCGCGACGCAGTGGTGGCTTTCGACGATTCCCGCGCTGGCGATTCTGCTGATCGTCGGCGGCTTCAACCTGCTCGGCGACGGCCTGCGCGATGCGCTCGATCCGCGCTCGGGGCGCTGATCCACAGATCCGCTCTTATCCAGCTTGCTCCACACGGAAAACCGGGAACTGTGCCGCGATCGCCTCGAACTGCTCCAGCGGCGCGTGCATATCTACTGGAATGTGCGGGCGCGCTCCCGGCGCTCGCCGCAGGTAGATCTTGAGGATTGGAGCGCACCGGCTCACGGGGACTTCTACCAGACGCACGCGCTCGGTGCGACCGTGCCGCAGACGTGCATAGCCGCCGGCAGCCCGAATATTGCGTACCCAGGAGGCGTTTTCGCCAAGCATGGAGACGAGATAGCGTTCCTGATCGATGACGGTCAGCACCAGTGGAAACGAAATGACGCGACCGGAGCGTCGCCCCGGCACTTCGAGAGTCACGAAGTAATTGGGCAGAATACCGAGCGAGTGGAACGTCGCCCAGCCTCGGTTCAATATCCGAGCTATGATATTCGGGCGGCCATCTTGGTAAAGCCAGCGCTTGAATCGAGCAGATAGCATGCGATGCCTCCAGACGCGGCTATTCTAGCACACAGGTACTCTGCGAGACGCGCTCGGGACGCTAGCTGAGCGCCGCGCTCGCAGGCCGGTGCTGATACGCCACAAAGGTCTGGTAGCGGCTGCCTAGCGCCAGCAACTGATCATGGGTGCCGCGCTCCACGACTTTGCCCTGCTCGACCAGCAGAATTTGATCCGCGTCGGCGATCGTGCTCAGCCGATGCGCGATCACGACGACGGTGCAGTCGAGCGCGGCCAGATTCTCGAATACCTCGCGCTCGGTCACCGCATCCAGCGCACTGGTCGCCTCGTCCAGCAACAGGATTTTGGGCTCGTTGACCAGCGCCCGTGCCAGCGCGAGTCGTTGCCGCTGGCCGCCCGACAGCGTCACGCCGCCGTCGCCGATGAACGTATCGTAGCCCAACGGCAGCGCCGCGATGTCGTCGTGGATGGAGGCGATGCGCGCCGCACGCTCGATCGCGCTCAACGGCAGCAGCGGATTGACCAGGCTGATGTTCTCGCGAATCGTCGTGCCGAAAAGATAGCTGCTCTGGGTGACGATCCCGATCTGCTGGCGCACCGAGCGCACTTCCAGGGCGGCCAGATCAACGCCATCGTAGAGGATGCGCCCGCGCTGCGGCGTGAACAGGCCCAGCAGCAGATGCGCCAGCGTAGACTTGCCCGACCCCGAGCGCCCGACGATCGCGACTTTTTGGCCGGGCAAAATTTCCAGTGACACGCCATCGATCACCGGAGCCGCATCCGCGCTATAGCCGAACGCAACCTGCTCCGCCGCGATGTGGCCGCTCAGCCGACCCGCCGGCTGCACATCGTCGCCGGGCTGTTCCTTGGGCGTGTCCAGCACATCGTTGATGCGCTCCATGTAGCTGCCGATCGACTGCGCTTGCAGGCCAACCGTGACCAGCTGGCTCAGCGGCTCCAAAAATCCGGCGGCCAGCGCGCCGAGCGCCAGCATCGTGCCCAGCGTCAGGTCGCCGGCGAGCACCTGCGCCGCCCCAAAGGCCAGGATCAGCAGGGGAGCGCCCAGCCGCAGCCCGCTCATCAGCGTATCGATCAGCGCGTTGAGCCGACCACGCGCCAGCGCCACATTGATCTCGCTGTTGAACAAGCCGCTCCACTGCTCGACCGCGCGCTGCTCACCGCCGCTGGCCTTGAGCGCCTGAATGCCGTTCAAGACTTGATACAAATAGCTCTGCGAGCGCGCCTCGATCTCCAAACTTTCGCTCATCAGCTGCTGCGTGCGGCGCCGGGCCAGCAGCAGCACCAGCACTTGCAGCCCGCCGAGGCCGAGCACCAGCAGCCCCATCTGCCAGCTGAGCACCAGCAGCAGAATCAGATACAAACAGGTCATCAGCCCGTCGAGCAGCACCGTCATCGAGCCAACCGTGAGCAACTCGCGCACGATCGCGTTGCTGCGCAGCCGCATCATCAGATCGCCCGCCGAGCGCCGTAGAAAGAAGGCGTAGGGCAGATCGACCAGATGATTAACAAAGCCCAGCGTCAGGTTTATGTCA
>JAFAYS010000402.1 GCA_019240175.1 Chloroflexota bacterium
GTGCCATGATCGAGTGTTCACGAAAAACCTCCTCAAAATCTCTTAAGTCTTTGTTCGGTGCGGGTTGAGGTCATGGTGCAAAGTGTACCAAACAAAATGAAAAGGGAAGAGCGCGAGCGAAAAAATCCGCCCTGCGCTCCTCCCTCCAACATTCCAAACGCTCGCTTACGGCTTGGGCATGTTCTGGATCGCGTTGAACGCTGGGCGCGGGCTCCAGTCCGGGTTCAAGATACCGAACGAGGCCTGCTCGTGCAGCGGGTTACCCGCGCCGTTCCAGGTGACGGCAAAGTTCAGGTTCCAGACAAACATCGCGCCGACCCACGGAGCGTAGTTGTAGCGGGCCAGCTCGATGCCGCGCTTGATGTACTGCGCCTGCTCCTCGGGTGTGTTGCACTGGCCGTACTCGTAGCCCGGCGTGTTGTTCTGCGTGGCCCAGCCGAACTCGGTGACCCACATCTGACGATCGGCCAGGCCTTCCTGGACCATCACGTCGCGGATCTGCTCAAGGCGGCGGAAGTAGAACTCGCTGTTGCCGTTCCAGCCGTCGCAGACACTGTTCTGCGGGCGGCCCGGATTGGGCAGCTCGTCGGGCGGGTTGAGCGTGCCAGCCGGGTGAACGCCGATCACGTCCATGTGCGTGCGGAAGCGCGGGTCACGGAACATAGCGCGCAGATACGCCAGATCGCTGTAGGCCACCTCGCGCTTGTTGGTCTCGGTGGGCGTGGGCGAGCCCGAAACGACGATCGCGTTCGGATCGGCGGCCTTGATCGCATCGTAGCCGGCGACCAGCAGATCGACGTAGAACGGTGCCTCGGCGACCACACCGCCGTTCTCAATAGCGTAGTTCTGCTCGTTCCAGATCTCGTAGGCGTGGACGCGACCCTTATAGCGGGTAGCCAGCGCGCCCATGAACTGGCCGAAGCGGGCGAAGTTGGCGCGATTCGGCATGCCGTGACCACCGTTGCCGGTCGCCCAGCCGGGAGCGCGCACAACGCTGAAGAGCAGCTTGACGCCCTTGCCGCTGGCGGCATCGACGACCTTATCAAGCTCGCCCCAGGCGATCGAGCCGTCGCTGTTCATGTGATCCTGCCACGGCACCTGCTGGCGAATCCAGGTCGGGCCGCCGCTGAAGTTATTGGCCTCGAAGGCACTCTTGGCCAGCGTCAGCGCGCGGTCGCGATCGACGTAGTAGAGCTGCGCGTTCGAGCCATAGATGAACGGCTCCGGCATCGACTCGGAGGCCTGGCGATAGCGGAAAGCAGCGCTGTTAACCTTCGAGGGATTTTCCTTGGCGTACTGATCGCCCAGGCGGCCTAGCAGCACGCGGAAGGCCGGATCGGCCTCGTTCGGGTGAAACTCGAAGCGGTTGCGCTCGAAGTACTGCACCCAGTAGGTTTCGCCGGTGTCGGCGTTGCGCTCCTGGAACGGCTCCGACTTGGGATAGCCGAAGACCAGCAGGCCGCCGTACTGCTCCCAGAAGGACTTGAACGGTCCACGGGTCGCGTCGTTACGCAGCGTGTGCTGGGTTTCGCGGAACCAGGTCTGATTGGCATTGCTGGGGATCGATGCGACCGGCTGGAACGGCGCTTCGTTCTCGCGGCCTTTGATCAGCTCGTTGCCGAGCAGGCGGCCCAGAACATAGAAGCGGTTGTTGTCGCGACCGAAATTCTCAGGGTGCTCTTCCAGCACGGCGCGCTCGAAGTACTGCACGCGGTAGAACTTGCCGGGCTCGGTGAAGCTTTCCTGGACAAACGGCTCTGAAATCGGAAAGCCGAGGATGCGCAGCGCGTTCGGCGTGTTCTTCCAGAATTGCCAGTACCAGTTATGAGCTGCATGGCCCGTCTCTTGGAAATATTGAGCTTGCGGTGGCGGCGGGCTTGCTTCTGCCAGCGTGGGGACCACTAGCAGCGCGGCAAGCAGAACGAGCAGAGCGCTCATCGAGGCGCGTCGTCGCATGAATTCCTCCTTGGGGCCTTGATCAGCCCAAAACCAGTAAGTAGACATCGGTAGAAGCACCCTATTATAGGGTTGTGCCACTGATGTCAATGTGATAGACCGCTGAGCCAACACTTCCGCGTCGCTGACGGGCTGCGGCAAGCGCAAGCTCCACAGCGGCCTCCGGCGTCGTGGCCGGCTCAACCAGATCTTGCGCGCCGCTGGGTGGCCAGCTTTGCAAGCCGACAACCATCAGCCCGGCTCGACGAGCCAGCGCAATCTCCGAAAGTGTGCCCCAGCCGCCACCGATGGCGATGACGGCCTCCGCGCTGTGGATCAAGACCACATTGCGAGCCTCACCCATGCCGGTCACGATCGGCAGCACAACCGCTGGATTGGCTGTGTGTGCATCCGTCGATGGCAGCAGACCAACCGTTAAGCCGCCGGCCTGGCGCGCTCCACGACACACCGCCTCCATCACCCCACCCAATCCTCCACACAGCACAATTGCGCCAGCACGAGCCAGGCCAAGACCAACCGCTTCGGCGAGTTCGATCAGCGGCGGGTCGGCCTGTCCAGGGCCACAAACTGCGATACGGAGAGGTGCAATCAAGGTGGATTCTTTCTAGAGGCTTGCGGGGAGTTTCAAGTCTATCAGCGCGGCCCATTATACCAAGCTAGGCCTGTGCGTCAAGCCCAAGCCGCACGTGCGCCAGCGTGTGATAGCGCGCGCCTCGTGGGCGAAGCTCGGAGCGCATCAACACGATCTCATTTACAGGGAGTACTATTGGCTGTAGTACTTTTGCCTGCTGCACAGCACCACTAATGGATACGAGGTCGAGTGCGCTCGGATCTTTTACACTGCGACCTAAGGTGAGATGCGGGCTAAACGCGCGATCCTCGGTCGGAAAGCCCAGCGGCTCGATGTAGCGCTCAACATCAGCTTGCAGCGCTTTGAGCGCGGGCAGATCGCCGCGCACACCGAGCCAGACAACACGCGGGCGAATCAGGCTGGGAAAGGTGCCAAGCTCGTCGGTCTGGAGCTGAAAAGGCCGGTGCTTGGCGGCCAGCCGCTCCATCTCCCCGACGATTGTGGGAACCATGCCGGCGCGCACGCTGCCCAAAAATTTCAGCGTCAGATGCGTACCGTTAGGATCGGCCCAGCGCACGGCACCGGTGTTGCGGCGGAGCTGTAATTGGAGATCGCTCATCTGCTGCTTCACAGCTTCGGGCAGATCGATCGCGATAAATAAACGCAGAAGTTGTTCCATACCCAAGCTCCCTCATTAGCCAGGGCGCGTCCTGCAAACCATCGCCGAAACAAACACGCTGGCGACGATTCGCTCGCACGCCTGTTTATTCATTCGTCATCTTGACAGTATAATAGGCGTCGATCATACTGTCCGCAGAAGGAGATCAGCGTGAATCATCCCGCTAGCCCACAGCCCGATGCCCTGCTCAACAATCTGAGACTGCTCTGCGCTCAATCGTCTGTCTCGGGGCAGACGCGCGAGCTTACCGAATGCGCCGATAGCGTCGTCGCGATTTTACGCGATGTCGGCCTGGATTGCCGAATCCTGCCGACAGCGGGAGCGCCGATTGTGATTGGGCGCTACGACGCAGGTGCCGAGCGTACGCTGCTGCTCTACGGACGCTACGATGTTCCGCCAGCCGGGCTGCGGCGCTCGTGGAGCATCGATCCATTTCGGCCCACCGTGCGCGATAACAAGGTGTATGCCCGTGGCGCGGTCGTCAAAGGCGAGCTGGTAGCGCGGGCGGCGGCGCTGCAAACGCTGATCGAGCAAAAAGTTCCGCTGAATATCACGTTTGTGGTCGAGGGCGAAAGCCTGATCGGCAGCCCGAACCTCGGCGCGGCACGGGAAGCGATCGGCGCGAGCAACCTTTCGCTGTGGAGCGGCGGCGGCTTCGATAGCGCCGGCTTGCCGCTGTTCTACACCGGCGTCAAGGGCTTGCTGCAGGTCGAGCTGCAGGTCGCGACGGCCACGACGGTTGTGCCGGCGACCTATGCCGCCACGGTGCCCAATCCGATCTGGACGCTGGTGATGGCGCTCAGCAGCATCAAGAGCGAGTTTGAAGAGATTCTGATCGAGGGCTTTTACGACGAGATCGCGCCGCCCAGCCGCCAGGAGCTTAACACGGTGCAAGGGCTGGACGTCGGCGACCAGGAGCGGCGCAAGGCCTGGGGTCTTCAGCAGTTTGTGGCCAATGTCGGCGGCGCGATGCTGACGCGCACCGAGACCTTCTCGCCAACTGTCAATATCAGCAATCTCAATGTCAACAGCAGCACGGCGCCGGCGATTCCGCAACGGGCTAGCGCCGAGATCCAGTTTCAGCTTGTGCCGGATCTTCAGCCGGCGCGCTTATTCGAGCTGCTGCAAACGCATCTCCAAAACCGTGGCTTCAACGATCTGCACATTAAGTTGCTGCCGGGCGCGTATAAGCCGCTGCTGTCGGCTGAGCTGCCCATTGATGCCGCGCAGGCCGCCGTGCCGATCTTCGGCAAGCCCGCGCATGTGCTGCCGCTCACGCCGTTCGCCGCGCCCGCCGCGCTGCTTGCGCCCGATGTTCCGCTGCTCAGCTGTGGCTTGGAGCGGCCCAGCAGCTCGATCCTGGGCGCGGATGAGCATGTGCCGTTCGAGGATGTTATGGCGCATACACGGCTGATGATCGAACTGATCACGCGGATTGCGGTTTGAGGCCCTAACCCCTAACCCCTTTCCCACTCCTCGGCGAGCTTTCGCCTCGTCGGCGATAGGAGAGGGGCATGTGGGCGCGGCAAGCAGCGCCCTTACGGACTTTGTTCTTTGTTCCTTTGTTCTTTGTTCTTCCCCGTTTGACAACCCGCCGGACGCGTGGTACTATTGCTTTCGTCGTCGCGGCGTGGAGCAGTGGCAGCTCGTCGGGCTCATAACCCGAAGGTCGATGGTTCGAATCCATCCGCCGCTACCAAACTTGATTGCTCATGTTGATGGTGCATTACGTATCACAGCATGAGCAATCACATTGCACGGCAATATGCGCTGGGGTAGCTCAGATGGTTAGAGCGTGGGATTCATAACCCCAAGGTCGGGAGTTCGATCCTCCCCCCCAGCACCACCGATCAACCGGCTCTTGAAGAGCCGGTTTTGTTATTTCTCAGGATGGCTCAGCATGGCGATACGCATCGAGCAGCTGCTTACGTTCTGTGATCGGTACGCGCTGCTGCCCACGGGAGCGACGATCGTCGTGGCTGTCTCGGGCGGGCCGGACTCGCTGAGTCTGCTGCATCTGCTGCGCCGCATCGCGCCCCTGCGCCAGCTACAACTGCATGTTGCCCATCTCGATCACCAGCTGCGCCAGGATTCGGCAGCCGACGCGGAGTTTGTCGCCCAGATCGCCGCTGAGTGGCAGCTTCCCGCGACGATTGGACAGGCCGATGTCGTGTCGATCGCGCGTGAGCAGCGGACCGGCATCGAGGCAACGGCCCGCGCGGTTCGATCACGCTTTTTGCTGGAAATTGCCCAAACGGTCGGCGCGACGGCGATTGCGCTCGGCCATACCGCCGACGATCAGGCTGAGACCGTCGTGATGCGACTCATGCGCGGCGCGGGGCCCAGCGGACTGGCAGCCATGCGCCCCAAACGCTTGGCGGACGAGCACAGCGATCTGCCAGACCAGCCGTCGATCGTCTTGATTCGCCCGCTGCTTGAAACCAGCCGCGCCGAGGTTGAGGCCTACTGCATAGAGCAACAGCTCACGCCACGCTACGATTCGTCAAACGAATTGCCGATTTTTACCCGAAATCGTGTTCGGGGTTACATTATTCCGCTGTTAAAAACGTATAATCCAGCTATCGTGGCAACTTTAGGTCGCACCGCTCGTGTTTGCGCCGAGGAAGACGAGCTGCTGAGCGAGCTAACCGAGCAGGTCTGGGCCGAGATCGCGCAGATCGAGGCGGGCGGAATCGTTTTTGAGCGGCGACGCTGGGATCAGCTCCATCGAGCAATGCAGCGGCGGCTGGTTCGCAAAGCGGCGCAGCTGCTGGAGGCGAAGGCCGAGCTAGAGGCGAAGCATATCGATGCGATCCTGACGGCGATCGCGGCCAACCGGCGACGAGTGCAGCTGCCGCAGGGTTTATGGTTTGGGATCGGACGCGCGCAGCTCACGCTCAGCCGCGACGAGACAACTGGATGAGCGATCTTGAGATCGCCGGTGAGCAACAGGAGGAGCAGATGGAGCAGGACAACAGAACTATCCATGATGATATAGCGTATGTTCTGTTGGACCATGATCGTATCCAGCAGCGGGTGCAAGAGCTAGCCCAGCAGATCAGCCAGGACTATGCTGATGTCAAGGAGCTCCTGCTGGTCGGCGTGCTCAAAGGCTCGCTGATGTTCATTGTAGACCTGGCACGCTCCTTGCAACGCCACATCAAGCTGGACTTCATCGCCATCTCGTCGTATGGCCACGCAACTGAGACCAGCGGTGTTGTCCGTATTCTCAAAGATCTCGATACCGACATCGGCAATCAGCATGTGCTGATCGTTGAGGATATTGTGGATAGCGGCTTGACGCTGGCCTATCTGCGCGAAAGCCTCCAGCGCCGCAATCC
>JAFAYS010000453.1 GCA_019240175.1 Chloroflexota bacterium
TCGATGGGCATTGTGGTCGGCTTTCTCGGTATTGTGTATCTTTTCTCGGGATCGTTCACCAGCGGCGCGCTCAACACAGGCCAGCGCTATGTGCTCGCCGAGCTGGCCTGTGTTTTTGCCGCTTTCTGCTACGGCGTGAGCAACACCTGGACGCGCAGCCAGCTCAAGGGTCTTGATGCCATGCAGCTTGCGACCGGACAGCTGCTCTTCGGATCGCTGTGGACGGTGCCGCTGATCGTCACGATCGATCAGCCCTGGCGCACGCTCTCGCCCTCGGCTACGGCGCTGGCCTCGCTGCTGACGCTGAGCGTGCTGGGCAGCGGTCTCGCGATGCTCTTGCACTTCCGTCTGATGACGGAGGTCGGCGCGACGCGCACCGCGCAGGTGACGTATCTGCTGCCGATCTCTGGCCTCTTCTGGAGCTGGGTGCTGGGCGAGACGATCACGCCGCGTATTATCGGCGCGCTGGTGATTGTGCTGATCGGCGTGGCGATCGTCAACGGTGTTGTCGAGCGGCTGTTCTGGCGCAAAGCTGCGGTCGTGCCCTCCGCGCCGCTGGTCGCATCACGCCCGATCGCGGAAGGCGAGATCAGCACCAGAGCACGCTAATGCTCGGGAGATCATCCCGAGCATGTGTGGCTTGTGTTTTGTCGGGAGCGTACGGCAATACCCCCCTTTGTCGACGTTTCGAAGCTCCTTTAGCGCGTCTCCGCACCCTCTAGCTCCACGTACTCTTTCTTAACTAGCTGATCTTCGTGTACGCCGCAGATCTGCAAGATCTCGCCGATCAGGTTGGCCTTGTGCTCGGCGTCACGCAGCGACCAGGTACGACTTTTGATCTCAAGGTAGGGCCCCGGCTCCGCGCTGCCGACCAGCGTATCCAGGTTAATCGCAAACTCCTCGCCTTTGTAGATCACGCGCCAGCGCCGGCGCTGCTTCTCGACCTCGATAATCTGATCCGGCTGGAAATATTCGCGGTAAAAGCGCAGCGAGCGATCGGCGGGCGCGGTGTAGCGTGCGCGCGATAGCAGCACCGCGTGCGGAAAGTCGTCGCGCTCCTCGGCGGGCACGGTCAGCGTCAGCGTGTATTTGGGATCGAGTCGCGCGCCGGGATCGTGGCGGTGATCTTCGCGATAGCGCACGCGGCCTCGAGCCTCATCCTGGAATGCGAAATAGGTATCGTACTGCGTGCGCTCGGTGGGCTTGGTGATCGTAAACTCGGGGCCGTTGAGCGCCTCGACCACCGGGCCGGGATTGGTGATGCGCGCCTTGGACTGAACCTCGAAAATCTCGTCCTGCTGCACGCCGCCGATCGCCACGATCTTGCCCAGCAGATCGACCTCGCGCGCGCTCAAAAACTCGTTGATGCCATCGGCGATCGTCTGTGCCTGCTCCTTGATCGTGTTCTCGTCCAGCGTCAGCAGCCGGCGATCACGCAGCAAAAACGTGCCATCGACCAGCGTGTGCTGCACGTCACTGGCGTGCGCGCTGTATACAATCTGGCTGTAGATCGCGTCGTGGGTGTAGCTGTAGCGCGGCGATGAGTGGGTGGCGCACATGTCCAGCACCACGATGTCGGCGCGTTTGCCCGGCTCCAGCGTGCCGATCAGATGATCGAGATGCACTGCTTTTGCGCCGAGCGAGGTTGCCAGCGCCAGCGCCTGGCGTGCGGGCACGACGGTCGGATCGCCACTGGTGCCTTTGGGCAGCATCGCCGCCAGATGGACCTCGGTGATCAGATCCTGGTCGTCGTTGCTGGCCGGGCCGTCGGTGCCGATGCCGAGATGCACGCCTGCCGCCAGCATGCCCGCGAATGGCGCGATCCCGCTGGCCAGCTTGAGATTCGACGATGGGCAGGGCGCGGCTCCCACGTTGTGCTGCGTCAAGATCGCCCAGTCGCGCTCGTCGGTGTGGACGCAGTGCGCGGCGATGGCCTTGACGTTGAACGCGCCGACGCTGTGCGCGTAGGCCACCGGCGAAAGCTTGCGCTCTTGCAGGCTTTCTTTGACCTCACGCGCGGTCTCCGAAAGATGCGTGATCAGCGGCGTATCGAACTCGCGGGCCAGCTCCACGGCGGCACGGTAGATCTCGTCGGTGCAGGTGTAGGGCGCGTGCGGCGCAACCGTCGCGATGATGCGCTCGTGGCCGCGCCATTTTTCCATGAAGCGGCGCGTGTATTCCAGGCCTTCGTCGTAGCTGGTGGAGTCGGGCGTGGGGAAGCGCATCACGGACTCGCCGCAGATTGCGCGCATGCCGGCTTCGTC
>JAFAYS010000529.1 GCA_019240175.1 Chloroflexota bacterium
TCAGGAGGTCCGCCCCATGGTCACGCACAAACGCTTAGGCTACCTGGTCTTCATCGTGATTTTGATTGTGCCCTGGCTGATGCCCAGAGTCTCACACGCCGAATGGCCCACCTACAAACTCGGCGACAGCGGCCCCGACGTATTGGCGATCCAATATTCGCTACGCGCGGTCGGCAACCAGGCAGTACCGCTCGATAGCTATTTCGGCCTCGAAACCGAGGCCGCGATCAAAGATCTGCAAGCCAATGAAGGGCTAACCGCCGACGGAGTCGTGGGGCCGGAAACCTGGGAGGCGATCCTGATTCCGGTGGGCCTGACCAGCGAGGGCTACGATGTGCAGGCCGCGCAGTATCTGCTGGCGACCAAACACGGCTATAGCCTGCCGATCGACGGCTACTTTGGCGACACGATGTATAACACCGTGCTGGACTTCCAGACTGCCAACGGGCTGACCGCCGACGGCTTCATGGCCAAAGACACCTGGTCGCCGATCGTGTCGATCCCAGGGCTGCCGGCGACCGCGACGATAGGGCCGAGCAGCACGGCCACGACGGCCACCGCTACCACTGCTACGGCCACCGCGACGCCCTGCCCGACGCCCACACGCACGGCTACCACCACCACAACGGCTACCACCGCCACCGCTACTACCGCCACCGCTATTGCCACATCGGTCACGGCGATCGCAACATCGCCGGTGGATCTTCGCGCCAACATGGCGCAGGCCGCAGTCACGGCAACGCCCTGCGCCACCGTAACCGCTACCACGACCACGACGACCACTGCCACCGGCACAACCACACCAACCGGCACCCGCACAGCTACAGCGACCGGCACACGTACGCCAACTGCTACGCGCACGCCGACGGCAACTGCTACACGCACGCCAACACCAACCGCCACGCGTAAGCCGACACCGACGCCGCTGCCGTGCAGCAGCTTGACCCGCGCGCAGATCGCCAGCCGCATCCAGGGCACGGGCGGAATTGCGCTGTTGAACTTCCATGTTTCGGGCGTTGTCGATGGAGCGCACGCGCAGGCCAACATCAGCGACACAGCGGCAGGCCGCGCCGCGCGCCGCAGCAGCTACGGCAATGCACCGGGCGGCAGCGTGTTCCTCGACACGCGGATGCTCTGCGGCATGCTGCGGCTGGCAACCGACTACGGCTTCTCGTTCCGCGTGACCGAGATCGCCGGTGGCTCGCACAGCGCAAACTCGCGCCACTACGCGGGCATCGCCTTTGACATCGATCGGATCAATGGCGTCGCCGTCAGCGCCAGCAATCCCTACTACCAGTCGTTCATGTCGCGCTGCCGCACGCTTGGCGCGACCGAGGTGCTGGGACCAGGCAGCGCAGGCCATAGCACACATCTTCACTGTGGCTGGAGCCGCTAAACCCAGCTCGATCTAATCCTGATTGAAAATCCACGAACGACCTCGCAGCTTTTGTATGGGCTGCAAGGTCGTCCGACTTTAATCTCCTCCATCTTTGGGTGTTTTGCCCAATCTTTGCACACACAGCGTTTCATGGTAAGATGCGCCTCACAACTTAATCGCTTACACAAGGGGCCGAATACGGTCACTGTAGGGGAAGCCGGTACGAATCCGGCGCAGTCCACGCTACTGTAAGCAAAGCCACGCACGCTTTGCAAGCCAGAATGCCTACCCTTGCGATTAGCAACTACACCTGCGTTGGCACGGGTGGTGGTTCGCAAACACGTTTTGTGTACCGTAGCCTTTCCAACAGGGAAGGCTTTTTTGTTGGTGAAAAGGAGAGATGTCTGTGATTCAAACCAAGACAGCTGTGCGCTGGCTGGCCTATATCCTGGCTGTGCTGGCGCTCGTCGCGACGATCGTCCCGGCGTACGCGCAGCAGAACACCGCTCAAGTCGATAAGGCGGTCACCTATATTCGCAGCCAGCAGCAGCCCGACGGCTCGTTTGCCGGCTTCGGCGCTGGCTCGACTGCCGATGCGATCTTTGCGCTGTCGGCGGCCAATCAGAATATCGCCGAGATCAAGCAGGGCAGCGGCGTATCGCCGGTCGAGTATATTCAGTCGCAGGCGACTACTGTCGCCTCTGATCCTGGCGTCAGCGCGAAGTTCTTGATCGCGGCGCTGCTGTCAGGCCAGTCGCCAACGTTCGGGGGCACGGATCTGGTTGTGAACGTGGAGCAATCCTACAATGAGCAGACCGGACAGTACGGCAAGGATGTCACCACGCACGCCTACTCGCTGATCGGCCTGGTCGCGGCGGGGCGCACGCCCAAGGCTGAGGCGATCGATGCGCTCAAGAAGTTGCAGTTACCCGACGGTGGCTGGAGCTTCGACGGCACGCCGGGCACCGGTAGCGACACCAACACCACCTCGCTGGCGGTGCAGGCGCTCAAGGCCACCGGCGATACCAGCGACGCGATCAGCAAGGCGATCGCCTACTATAAGACCCAGCAGAACGCCGACGGCGGCTTTCCATACTCGCAAACTTCGCAGTTCGGCAACGCCAGCGACGCTAACTCGACGGCGCTGAGCATTCAGGCGCTCATCGCAGCCGGCGAGAATCCGCAGAACTGGGCGCGCGGCGGGCAAAATCCCGCCCAGCGGCTAGCCGCCTTCCAGAACGAGAGCGGCGCGTTCCGCTATCAGGACAATCAGCCCGAGGACAACGCGCTGGCGAGCTATCAGGCAGTTCCGGCGCTCGTCGGCAAAACGCTGCCGCTTGAGGGCATCGCGATCGCGCTTCCGGCACAGCCCGGCGCATCGCCCGATCCGTCAGCCTCGGCCTCGCCCACCCCGTCGGCTTCGGCCTCGCCCGATCCGTCGGCGTCACCCGATCCGTCGGCCAGCCCGATTGCGTCGGCGTTGCCTATTCCGCTGCCGTCCACGCCGCCGAGCGGTGGTATCCCGGCCCAGCTGCCCGACACCGGCGTTGAGGATTGGGCACCAGCCTTTGCGCTGATCGCCGCGCTGCTGATCCTGAGCGGGTTTGCCGTCAACCGGCGACGCGCCTAATCTCGCAGGCCAGGGAGGCGCGATCGCCTGTCGCTTCCCTGGCTTGTTTGTTTGACAGAAAAGAGCTGGGGCTTGATCACGCCCCACACGATCATTTCTTTTTAGCTGCCTGAGCTATCCGCCGTGATGCTCAGGCTCAACGATCCATGAAACGACTGCTGATTCTCTGCTTACCGCTGCTGGTGCTGCTGCTGCCGGCCCAAACTCAAGGCCAGACGACCAATCGCGCGGGCATTGTCGTCAAGTTTAGCGATGGCCGCGTCCAGACCAGCTGTGTTTCCTTTCAGACCGAAAGTATCAGCGGTCTTGATCTGTTGCAGCGCACCGGCCTTGATGTGATCGCGCAAAGCTCCGGAGGCAGCGCGGCGGTCTGTAAGATCGGCGGCGATGGCTGCGCGTTTCCCGCCGAGCCGTGCTTTTGCAAGTTCGGCGGCGGGCAGCAGGGTCAATACTGGGCCTACTGGCGGCTCAACGGCGGCGCATGGCAATACTCAGCCCAGGGAGCGAGCAGCACCCGCGTGACGAACGGCGATGTCGATGGCTGGGCCTACGGCACCGGCAATGTGCAGAGCGGCGCTGCTCCACCCGTGACGCCTTTCGAGCAGATCTGCCCCGCCGTGCAGCCGGAGCCGGTCCAGCCCGCGCCGGAGCCAACTGCCAAGCCTGCGCCCGAGCCGACGGCTCAACCTGCGCCCGCGCCAACCGTCAGACCGACGATCGCGCCAACCGCCAGACCAACGATCGCGCCGACAGCACAACCAACCACCAGACCAACCGCGCCGATCGTGGCTCAGGCACCAACCAATACGCCGGAGCCGCCAACTACGACGCCGACGATCGAGCAGCCGACCGCAACCGCGACGATCACGCCGACCGCGACAGCGCAGCCGACGAACACGGATCAGCCAACGACCACGCCCAGCACGACGGCGACCAGCGCGGCGACGCCAACTTACGAGCCGACGCCCACGCCGACCGTAACACCAGGATCGACGGGCGCAAGCTTGGGCAGCTATGCGATCTTTGGCGTGATGCTGGCCGGGCTATTGGGCGCGATCGGTGTAGCGCAGTGGAGACGACGACGATGATGCGCGTCACACGCCATACCGACGTTTGGCTGGTACGTCATCCGCAGACGGACTGGAACAAAGAGCGACGCTACCAGAGCCGCAGCGATCGACCGCTGACCGATTTTGGACGGCTGCGTCTGGATGCGATCGCCCAGCGGCTGCGGCGAATTCGCTTCAGCGCGATCATTACCTCGGAGCTGAATTGCACAGACGAAGTAGCCCAGGCCGTGGCTGCCCAGCAGATCCAAGCGCCGCAGATCGTGCGTGACGCGCGCTGGCGTGAGGCGGATCACGGCGATTGGGAAGGTCTGACCTACAGCGAAGTTCAGGCGCGCTATCCGGCGCAGGTTCGTCAGCGCTTCGGCAGTATGTGGAACAACCGCGCACATGGCGGCGAGAGCGTTGCCGATCTATGGCAGCGCGTGCAGGCGGCCTGGAACGATGCGCTTCGCCAGCACAACGGCGAGCATCTGTTGATCGTCACGCACGCCACGCCGATCCAGCTGCTGCTCTGCGCGATGCTGAATCTGCCCTTCGAGCAATACTGGCAGTGGCGCATCGACCTTGGCGGCATCACCAACCTCGATCTGTATCCTTCCGGCGCGATCACCCGCGTGATCAACGAGGTTCCGCCGCTGATCAGCCGCGCATGAGTGCCCGCAGCCAGCCAAAGAATCTATCGTTTGCGCTGGACATCAGCGGCTCGATCGTGCGGGAATCGCGCTTTCACAGCGTGGTCTGGCTGCTCTGGTTGATCGCGGGCGTCGTGGCGATCTCGACCAATCCGCTGCTCAATCTGATCATCATGGCCCAGGCGGTGCTCGTCGCCACGACCTGCCACACCGAAAGCCCGGTCGGTCACGCGTTTGGCCTGTTTCTGCGGCTGGGCCTGCTGTTTGTGCTGACGCGCATGATCCTGAGCATCGTTCCGGTCGGCGGCTTTGCCTACGGCGCTACGCCGCTGGTCACGCTGCCCGAACTGAAGCTGCCGATCTGGCTCGGCGGTCTCCAGCTCGGCGGCCCATCCACGCTTGAGATGCTGATCTTTGGCCTGGTCTCC
>JAFAYS010000530.1 GCA_019240175.1 Chloroflexota bacterium
GGGCGATCGCGCGGGCGATGCGCAAAGGTCGTCAGGCGCTAGTGCTGGTGCCGGAGATCGCGCTGACCGCGCAGCTGGTGCGCCGCTTTGCCGCCCGCTTCGGTGATCGTGTGGTCGTGCTGCACAGCGGCTTGTCTCTCGGCGAGCGCTACGATACCTGGCGGCGGCTGCGACGCGGCGAGGCGCGCGTGGTCGTCGGATCGCGCTCGGCGGTTTTCGCGCCGCTGCCGGAGCTGGGCCTGATCGTGGTGGACGAGGAGCACGAGCCGAGCTACAAGCACGAAGAGGGCGTGCGCTATCATGCCCGCGATGTCGCGCTTGAGCTGGCGGCGTTGACCGAGAGCGTGGTGGTGCTGGGCAGCGCTACGCCGTCGATCGAAAGCTACCAGCGCGCCCGCGACGGAGCCTACACGCTGCTTGAGCTGCCGGAGCGTATCGCGCGCAAAGCGGGCAGCTTCATCGCTCAGGCGATCCCGCTGCCACCGGTGCAGATCGTCGATATGCGCGTGGAGTTGCAAAACGGCAACCGCTCGATCTTTAGCCGTGTGCTGCAACATGCGCTGGCCGATGTGTTGGAGCGACGACAGCAGGCGCTGCTCTTTCTCAACCGGCGCGGCACGGCGTCTTTCGTGATGTGCCGCGATTGCGGCTATGTGGTCGGCTGTCCGCGCTGCTCCGGCCCGCTGACGGTGCATCGTGTCGGCGAGGAGCCACGCGCGCAGAGCGGCCCCGACAGCGGCTTCGATCTGCTGCGCTGCCATACCTGCGGCCACCGTGAGCTCGCGCCGCGCGTGTGTCCACAGTGTTGGAGCGCGCGGATTCGTCATTTTGGCGTCGGGACGCAGCGCGTGGTCGCGGATGTCGAGGCGCTTTTTCCCGAGGCGCGCGTGCTGCGCTGGGATCGCGATGTGACCGGTCGCAAAGGCGCGCACGAGCGGCTGCTACAAACGTTTTTGAACCACGAGGCGGATGTGGTCGTCGGCACGCAGATGATCGCCAAAGGTCTCGATCTGCCGCTGGTGACGCTGGTCGGCGTGGTTTCGGCAGATACCGGCCTGCACATGCCGGATTTTCGGGCCGGCGAGCGGGCGTTCCAACTGATGGCGCAGGTGGCGGGCCGGGCTGGACGTCGCGATCTCGGCGGTGAGGTGATCATCCAGAGCTACACGCCCGAGCACTACGCCCTGCGCGCCGCCGCCGAGCATGATTATCGCAGCTTTTTCCGCGAGGAGATCGCATTTCGGCGCGAGGCGCACTATCCGCCCTTTGCCCAGCTGGTGCGCTTTGTCACCAGCGGCACCAACGCCGCCAGTGTGCAGGCCGCCGCCGAGTCGCTGGCCGAGCGCATCCACGCGGCGATCGAGCGGCTGGGCATCGCCAATACCGCTGTGATTGGACCTGCACCCGCGTTTATGGAGCGCGTGCGTGAGCGTTATCGCTGGCATGTGCTGGTGCGCGCGCCGGATGTGCATCCGCTGCTGGATGAGCTTGGACCGTTGCCGGGCTGGATCGTCGATATTGACCCCGGCAGCATGTTATAATTTCTTTAGTCAGCAACATATAGTAATATATTGACATAAAGAGGCTTTATGGCTATCCGGCAAGTGATCAGAATCGATAACGAAGAAGAAAAGAAGATTCTCAAATCCAAATCTGTGCGGGTGCGGCAGTTCGACAAAGGGCTGCAAACGTTGGTCCAGGATATGATCGACACCATGCGCGAGCATAACGGCGTTGGTCTGGCCGCGCCGCAGATCGGCGTGCTGCGTCGCGTGGTCGTGGTCGAGCAGCCCGCCATCGAAGAAGAGCAGCCCGACGGCACGATGGTCGAGACCGAGCCGGCCAAGCTGTTTGTGATGGTCAATCCTGAGATCATCGAGGCCAGCGAGGAGCGCTGCTCAATGCTGGAAGGCTGTTTGTCGCTGCCCGGCTGGTACGGCGAGATCGCGCGGCCCAACTGGGTGACGATCAAGTATCAGGATCTGAATGGTCGCGAGCAGCGCATCAAAAAGGCCGATGCGTGCGGCTACCGCGTGGGCCGAATGGTCCAGCACGAGATCGATCATCTCGACGGCGTGCTGTTCACCGAGCGTATCGAGGATCTAAGCACGCTGCGCAACTACAACGAGGAAAAGCCCAAGCGGCCCAGCCTGCTGCGGCGTCGCAAGCGCAAGCTGCCGATCGAAGAATAAAACGAAGCGCCCGCCTGTCACACGACAAACGGGCGTTTTCGTTTAGCGCAGCAGCGCCGCCGTCGCGATGCCGGCCAGCCCCAGGCCGAGCACGCCGCCCAGCAGTAGGATCGCCACGAGCCGCGCGGCATTGCGGCTGCGTTTGGGTCCCGTTACACCCACTGTAGCCAGCAAACGCCACAGTCGCCGCCCGATTAGCGCCGCGCCCAGCAGCAGCAGCAGCCAGCACGCGCCCACCGCGATGCGCCACGGCCCCGGACTGAGATTCAGCGACAGGCCGGCCACGATCACCGCGCCCAGCCAGAGATAGGCCGGGGTCCAGATCTGGCTGCCGCGCACCAGGCTATCGAACAGATCGCCGCGATCGCTGAC
>JAFAYS010000606.1 GCA_019240175.1 Chloroflexota bacterium
GAGATGGCCGTGCGGCTGGTCATCAGCAGCTACTACAACGATCCTGACCTGATCATTGAGTCGAGCCTTGAGCAGGCGATCCAGGAGGCCAACCAGCAGATTCACCAGCGCGGACAAACCGATCCGTATCTGCGCGGCATGGGCACCACGTTCGTCGCGATTGTGATCCGCAATCAAGAGCTGGTCGTCGCCAACGTGGGCGATAGCCGGGCCTATCTGCTGCGTCAGGGCGAGCTGTGGCAGCTGAGCCTGGATCACACTGCGGTGCAGGAGCAGGTTCGCGAAGGGCTGCTAACGCCCGAAGAAGGCAGCGTTCACCCGCGGCGGCATGTGCTTTCGCGCAACCTTGGCTCGCGACCGCGCGCCCAGCCCGACTTTGACAGCAAGACGCTGGTGGCGGGCGATACGCTGATGCTGTGCAGCGATGGCCTCTGGGGGCCAGTGAGCGACGACGAGATCGACGAGCTGCTGCAGCGCCAACGTGGGGCCGAGGCGGCCCAAAGCTTCGTCGAGCTGGCGAATGAGCACGGCGGTCCCGACAACATCAGCGTGATCGTCGTCAACGTCAACGAGCCGACAGCCTCGCCCGCGCATGTGATCATCGAGGGGCCGGCGGTGGACGCTAGCCTGGACGGAGCGATCACGCAGCCGCAGCCGGTAGTAGCTAGCCCGCAGCCGGCAGCCGCGCCTGTCCCAGCCCGGAAAACAGGACGCTGGGCGGCGCTGAGCGCGGCAGCGCTGGTGGTTGTGCTGATCGGCGCGTTCTTGCTGCGCAACACGGTCTTTGGCGGCAGCGCTCCGACCGCAGCGATTCCGCCTGATCCCAGCGTCGTCGCCGGATCGAGCCAGCCGTCACCGTCAAGCAGCGCAGAGCTTGCCGCAGCGCCCGCGACGATCGTTGCAGCCACGGCAACCGCCAGCGCGACGCCGGCCAGCACCCCAACGCAACAACCGACCAGCCGGCCTACTCAGACGCCGGAAATTGATGTTACGCCACTGGCGACGCGGCGGCACAGCGGCCCGGTTGACGGCCTGGCCTTCGCGCCGGACGGCAACCAGCTGGTGCTCGGCTCCATCGATACGCTTGAGCTGTGGGACGTGCAGGCGACAAGCCTGGCACCCGCCGCACTGAGCGCAACGCCGGGCAGCGCGGCGCAAACACAAACCGCGCCCAGCCTGACACCTGAAGCGTCCTCAACGGCAGCAGTGGTAGATTGTGGTCCTGCCAGCCGCGCGCATGGCATCCTGAGCCTGGCTTTTAGCGCCGATGGCACGGCCTGGGCGGCTGCGCCGAACGGCAGCGCCGTCGAGGTGTGGGACGTGAGCAGCGGTCGCGGCCTGGCCAATCCGATCGCGCATCCCACCGCCGTCACCAGCGCGGTCTGGTCTGCGGATGGTCAGCAACTGGCATCTGCCGCCGCGAATGGCGTGGTTATTGTGCGGCAGATCGACGACGGCACGTTTGTCACAATCGCGACCAATGACAGCCCGGTGTGTAGCCTGGCCTTCTCGTCTGACGGTCAGATCCTGGCGACGGGCGCGCAGGATGGCTCGCTGGATCTGTGGCGTACCGGCGACGGCGAGCACCTGGAAACGCTTGAGCAGCACGAGGGTCCAGTCGCGGCGCTGGTGTTCGCGCCCAACCCTGAGACCGGCGCAGAAGCACAAGATCAACATATGCTGGCATCCGTGGAGCAAGACGGCACGATCAAACTATGGCAGCTCAGCAGCAACACGTTCGAGACCAGCGCATCAACATCGTCGACTGCGACCGCCACCAGCAGCGCGCCAGCCGCGACGCTTGAGCCGACCCGCAGCCATTTGCCTTTTCTGACCTTGCACCATGCCGCGCCGGTTTCGGGCGTTGCCTTCGCACCGAACGGCCAGCTGCTGGCCTCGGCGGGCCAGGACGGCATTGTCGCGCTGTGGCAAATCGGGGATCGCATCCTCAACCCACAAGCAGATGGAAACCGCAGCCCGGCGCTGATCCCCGGCACGACACCGATCGGACGTTTGATCCATCGATCGCCGGTAGGCAGCGTTGCGTTTGCGCCGGACAGCCGAACGCTCGTCTCGGGCACAGATGATGGCGTCGTCAGGCTGTGGCCGGTCACCACGACAAAGCCTGAGCGCAAGCAACTAACAACTCCCACGGCGACACCAGCCGGCAGAAGGAAAAGCGCATGAGCATATTGAAGCCGGAAATCCTGCTCCACGATCGCTACCGCATTCTGCATCTGATTGGCCAGGGCGGCTTCGGCGCGGTCTACGAGGCGATCGATGAGCGGCTCAGCCGGCGCGTCGCCTTGAAGCAGCTGCTGCGCGTCAGCGAGCGGATCAGCCGCCAGTTTACGCGTGAAGCGCAGCTGCTGGCCAACTTGCACCACCCGGCGCTGCCGCGTGTCACCGACCACTTCACCGATCCCAGCGGCCAGTTTCTGGTCATGGATTACGTGCCCGGCGATGACCTGGCCGTGCTGCTGCTTCAGCGCGATGGGGTCTTTCCGCTGGAGCAGGTGCTGCCCTGGGCGCATCAGCTGCTGGATGTGCTGAACTATCTGCACACGCGGCAGCCACCGATCATCCATCGCGACCTCAAGCCGCAGAATCTTAAGCTCCAGGCCGATGGCGCGATTATGCTGCTGGATTTCGGCCTGGCCAAAGGCTTTGCCGGCGATGTTTCGCCGCCGACTACCGAGGGCAGCTTTCTGGCCTATACCAAAGGCTACGCGCCGCCGGAGCAGGTGGAAAACCTGGGCACCGATGCCCGCAGCGATCTGTACTCGCTCGGCGCGACGCTGTACTGCCTGGTCACGAACCACGCGCCCGCCGAGGCTCAAACCCGGCTGCTGGCCGCTGCCCGTGGACGGCCCGATCCGCTCAAGCCCGCGCATGTGCTCAATCCCGACGTGCCGGAAGCCTTCAGCCAGGTCTTGACCAAAGCGCTGGCCCTGGAGCCCGATGATCGCCCGCCGAGCGCTCAGGCGATGCGCGCCATGCTGCAGGCACCCGACAGCAGTACCGTTGCGCAGTCCACGTTTCCAGTCGTGAGCCAACCCGTGCCTTCGACGCCGATCAGCAGCACCAGCCGACCGGCCACGCACGAGCCAGAGCCAACCGTTATCGATGAGCCACAGGTGCCGCGCACGATCGTTGATCCGGCGATGACCACACCGTCGATCCAGCCGCAGCCCGTCGCCGAGCAGCCTACGCCGTCGCTGCCGCCGCGCACGATTGTCGATCCGCCCATGCTGTCGCTGCCGCCGCACACGCTTGCCGAGCAGCCAGCGCCCATGCCGTCGATGCCTGCCGCCAAGCCCGCCCGCCGATCGCGACTCTGGCTCGGTCTTTCGCTGGGGGGCCTGCTGATCGTTGGCCTCGTGGCGGGTATTTTCTTCCTGATCAACAGCGGCATTCTCGGTCTGCCCGGCGTTTCACCCACAGCGACTGAGGTCGCCGTCGAGCAAGTCGCGCCGACGCCCGAGCTGGCTGTTGAACCGACGCCTGAGCCGGAGCAAGAGCCCACGCCTGAGCCGGAGCAGGAGCCCACGCCTGAGGCAGAGCAAGAGCC
>JAFAYS010000642.1 GCA_019240175.1 Chloroflexota bacterium
CTCGCGCGAAACCACGCCGACGATCGTGCCGGCCAGATCGAACGCTTCCGCCGCGTACACATCCGGCATCTCGGCGGTCTCGCCGCCCAGCAGCGCGCAGCCGGCCTCACGACAGGCCAGCGAGATACCCTCGACCAGCGCAACAACTTGCTCGGCGTCGAGCTTGGCCGAGGCGATATAGTCCATGAAAAAGAGCGGCCTGGCACCCTGCACCAGCAGATCGTTGATGCAGTGATTGACCAGATCCTGGCCCACGGTATCGTAGCGACCGACCGCCGCCGCGATCAGCGTTTTGGTGCCGACGCCATCCGTCGATGCGACCAGCACCGGATCGGCGTAGCGCTTCAGCGTATCGGCCAGGCTGATCGCGCCGCCAAACGCGCCCATGCCCGCCAGCACCGCCGGCCCATGCGTCGCCTGCACGGCAGCCGCCATCATCTGCTTGGCGCGGTTGGCCGTGTCGATGTCGACGCCTGCGGATTTGTAGTCCATTCCTTCGCTCCTGATAGATTCAGGACGTGCGCTTGAACAATCGGCCCGCATGGTTCAGGGCGTGATTTATCACGCCCCTACGGGATACTTGCTCATTTGTCAGTCGTCGTCACGCCCTGACGCTAATTGATTAAGATTTTAAGGCTCGACCTCGATCGCCAGCATCACGCTGCGCCAGCCACGCAGCTTGCCGATGACATCGATCAGCAGGCGCTGCACGCCATATTTGCGCTTCAGCTTGCGATCGGCGCTGGCGGCCTCCGGACCATCCACGAAGCGGACACGGCCATTGGCCCACGGCCCACGGATCTTGCCGGTCGCGTTGCAGACTGCCAGCCGCAGCTGCGGATTGTTGCGCAGCCGCTTGACCTTGCCAGTATGCTGCGGCGCGTTGACGTAGAGCAGGCCACGCTCGATGCAGAACCACACCGGCGTCGGCACGGCCTGACCGCTTTTTTTGTAGGTTTCCAGGCTAACGTACTGCTGGCCCTCGAACTGCGCGAGCGCATCACTCATGATCGGCAGCACCTTTCCAGCGACTAAGCGGCGACGTAGCCGATCATATTGCGGAAGATCGCCAGGCCGTCGCCCGCCTGTCGCTGGCTACGCAGCCAGTCGGGATGCAGCTGCGGCAGATACGCACGGTCAGGATGCGGCATCAAGCCAAATACATTGCCCGCGCTATTGCAGACGCCGGCGATCGATCGCGCCGAGCCATTGGGATTCTTCGGATACTCCTGGGCCAGCGCGCCCTGCTCGTCGATGTACTGCACCGCAATCTGCTGATTGGCCGCCAGCTGATCCAGCGTTTCCTCGGCGGCGATAAAACGCCCCTCGCCGTGACCGACCGGCAGACTAAACGGCTCGTCGATGCCCTGCGTAAACAAGCACGAGCTGTTGGAGTTGGCGCGCAGCCGCACCCAACGGCACTCGTAGTGACCGCTTGCGTTGTGCGCCAGCGTGGCCGATTGCCGCACGCCCTGATCCGCCGCGCCAGGCAGCAGGCCGGCCTTGACCAGCACCTGAAAGCCGTTGCAGATGCCGAGCACGGGCCGTCCATCGGCGACAAACGCCTGCAAGCTTTCGCTCAGCCGATGCACCAAATCGACCGCCAGCAGCTTGCCAGCGCCCAGATGATCGCCGTAGCTGAAACCGCCCGGAATCACCAGCGCCGCGAAGTCGTCGAGCCGCACGCTGCCCTCGGCCAGCCGGTTGACATGAACGCGCTCGGCGCGTCCACCGGCCAGCTCACACGCAGCGGCGGTCTCCTCGTCACAATTTATGCCTGCCGCGCGCACCACCAGCACGCGCGGCTGTTCCTGAATATGCATGCCATCCACTCCACTAGAATTGTCGCGCCTAATGGTATCAGATCTCGGCTGCTGCTGCGCCGCCCACCACCAGCGGCCAGAATCCGCGTGTTCGCAACTGCTCGACCGCCAGATCGACATACTCGGGCTCGATCAGCGCGCAGCCGGGACCGAGCACCTCGGCGGCATCGACCACGCCGGCGGCAGCCAGAATCTGCGCGATCGGCGTATCCTCAGCCGTCACGATCATCGTCAGCGGATGATGCAGGCGTAAGCGTCCAGCGCGCTCAGCCCACAGCGCCAGCTGCGAGCGAAACGCCGGCGTCAGATCCGCGCCCGAGCGCAGCAGCGCCCGCTCAAACTCCGCGATCGGCACGCCATCTTCCAGCAGCCGGACCATGCCATCGGCGGCCAGCTGATAGCGCGAGTGCGCATCCTGGGGCGGCAGCATCTGCCCGGCGGTGCTGACCAGCTGGATCAGATCGGGAGCGACCGCCAGCGGATGCACCAGCAGCGTCGTGCCGCTGTCGCTGTAAACGGCGGGCGGCTCCACAACCAGCGGCTGTCCGCTGTGCAGCCAGTGCGCCGTCGGCGTCAGCGCGCAGCTTTGGCCATCGACCACCACCAGGCCCAGCCGCGCCAGCTGATGTAGCATCTGGCGGATCAGCGCCAGCGCCACTGTCGGCAGCGTCGACTCATCGAGCGGCTGATAGCGCGCCGCGCCAACCCGTCCAATCCAGATCGGGCTGTCTTCGGTGAAGTGGAAGAGCGGCGCGTGCAGCGCGGTGAGCGTGCGGGCAAACAGCTCGATATCAAACGGCTGCTGTTGAGACCAGAGCAGCCAGCGCCAGACGATCGCGCGGATCGTCGCCTCGTGCTGAGCCACCACCGTCGAGCCATCGACGTCGGGAGCGCAGATCCACACAAACTCGCGTGTCGCGCCCAGATCGCTGACTTGACGCGGACGCTGCCAGGCATCCAGCAGCGCCGTCAGCAGCGCGCGCGGCGCTTGCTTACATAGCGCGCTCCACTCGGGCTGCACCTGCCAGCGGCCACGCGCCGGACCGACCGCGCCGGTCGTGTGCAGCAGCGACAGCAGCAGCAGCAGATCGATCGTCGGCAGATTCAGCTGGCGGCTCAGCTCACTCGCGCCCTCGTGCGGCAGCAGCAGCGGCTGGTAGGCAGCAGCGCGGTCGGCGCTGGCGCGGTAGGGCGTGATCGCCACAGGTCGCACGTGCTCGATCGCTGCAGTCAGAGTTTCCAGCGAGTAGCGCAGCACCGCGTATTCCTGCGGCTGCGCATCCGGCGTCGGGCCGGGCATCGCGGGCGGGATCATACACGGCAGTGCGTTGAGCGCCTCGATCGGCACGACCAGACGCCGGCGATCGCGGAAACACAGGCCCAGCGAAAGCAGCGTTTGGACTTCGTTGGGAATATGCAGCCGCGCCAGC
>JAFAYS010000787.1 GCA_019240175.1 Chloroflexota bacterium
GCCGAGCCACTTATGTTCTCCCTAATCGTCCTGCTCGCATATCCCAGTAATGATCGATCGCGTACTTGACTCGTTCTTTAGCAACTTCCGGTCCTTCCCACCCCTGGGCCTCGGTGCGCACGCCTTCCAGGTCTTTGTAGACCGAGAAAAAGTGTGTCACCTCTTTGAGAAAGTGGGCGGGCAGCTCCGTATAGTCTTTGATGTCGGCAAAGAACGGATCGTAGTGCAGCACGGCCAGGATTTTATCGTCGGCCTCGCCGCGATCGAGCAGATGGAAGATGCCGATCGGACGGGCCTCTACCACGCAGCCAGGAAACGTCGGCGCGTTGGTCATCACCAGCACGTCCAGCGGATCGCCGTCGTCGTAGTAGGTTTGTGGGATAAAGCCGTAGTCGCCGGGATAGAACACCGGCGAGTACAGCACCCGGTCCAGCTTGATCGCGCCGGTCCGCTTGTCGTACTCGTACTTATTGCGCGAGCCACGCGGAATCTCGACGATCACGTTCAAAACCTCGGGCACTGCTGGTCCAGGATCGAGGTCATGCCATAAATGTAGTGCCATACTGGTAATTTCCAAACATCGACCGGCGGGAGCAATCCCCGCCGGCCACTTGCGACAGTGTCGCCTGCTCCCCACTTCTCTGCGACAGTGCGCTTACCGGCCAACCTCAGACGAGCGTGGCCGCGAAGGCTCGGAGATCTGCTCAAGCGCGTCGCCGGTCAGCTTATCTTTGCGGGCGTCGACTGCCACGTCGCCGATCGAGACGATGCCCACTAGTTTACCATTTTCTACGACCGGTAGGCGGCGAATCTGCTCGCGAGCCATGATCTCGGCGGCCTGGTTGACATTGTCGTTGGGTGAGACCGTCGTTGGGCTGGGCGACATATGCTCGCGCACCTGCACCTCTTTCGCCTGCTTGCCCATAGCGACGGCGCGGATCACAATATCGCGGTCGGTGATCAGACCAACCAGCTGCTCGCCTTCGACGACGGGAATCACGCCGACGTCGAGATCTTTCATATATTTTGCCACCGTCACCAGATCGGTATCGGGCGTCACTGTTTGCACATTCGAAGTCATGATCTCAGAAATCTGCATAGATGCTCCTTTGCTTGTGCTATTTTCGACTACTGCCCGCTGCCGGCTGCTACAGCGACGTGCCGCCCAGCTCGCGCTCGTTGAACGTCGAGGACGGGTTGGTGTACGTCGAGGACGGATTGGTTGAAGTATTGAAGTCGCGCTGCTCGCTGCGGCTCAGATCCGGCAACTGCTGCGGGCTGGTATTCTGTGAAGAGCGCAGGTTGCCGCTCAGCGAGTTAAGCTGCTGGCTCAGGCGATCGCGGTTCCGCCAGGCGTACGCAGCGCCGGCCAGACCAAGCGCCCATAAAGCTCCACGCATGTTACGCATGATGATGTTTCCTCCCGTTACCGGATCAAACAACTCGCAGCCGTTCGATCCAAGCCTGTGTTTAATCACGTTATTTCTTTGGTAGCAAACGCTGTACCACAGACCTTTTTGACGGACGAAAGAGTTTACACCATTGCGCTTAAACATAATTGTGGTATAATACGAACATACATTCTAAATTGTGCAAAAGATCGTCTCTACGAGACGTTGTTGAAACGAGTATGTACGAAAGGGAAGAGCGATGAAGAATCGTGAAATCGCCGCAATTTTGTTCAACATATCCTCACTACTCACCGCTCAGCACGGCAACCCGTATCGCATCCGCGCCTATCGTCGCGCCGCCCGAAATCTGCTGCGTGCCCGCCACTCGGTCGCCGAGCGCGCGCGCGCCGAGCAGCCGCTGGGCATCCCGTTTTTGGGTGAGCGGCTGACCAAAACCATCACCAAGCTGGCGCTCGAAGGTACCAGCGATGTGTACGAGGAGCTGGTTGGTGAGCTGCCGACCGGACAGCAGCGGCTGCTGCATGTGCCCGGCATCGGGCCGAAGCTGGCGGAGCGCATCACCAAGGATCTCAAGGCCGACGACGCCGAAGAGCTGATCCAGCGCGCGGCAGTCGCGGGTCTGCAAAAGATCTGGGGCATCGGGCCGAAGCGCGCGCAGCTGATTGTCGAAGAGTTGCATACAGCGCCGGAGCCTGCGGATACGCCATTTGTGCGCGACGGCAATGTGATCTACGTTCAGGAGAGCTTCTGGAATGCGGAGCGCAAGCAGGCAGCGTAAGTTTATCGTCCCGATGGAAGTCGAGCAGTCGATGCTCGACGATTTGCTGGCGGAGCTGGAAGATAATCCCGACGCGCTGCTGGGCGCGGCGCTGCTCGACGAGACCGGCGAGGAGCCGACGGTCGAGGACGACGCGCTGGCGGGCGGCTACCGGCCCAAGCTTCAGTTCGAGCCGCGGCCCTACCAGGCGGAGGCGATCGAAAGCTGGCTCAACCACGAGGGCCGCGGCGTCGTCGTGCTGCCAACCGGCGCGGGCAAGACTGTCGTTGCCCTGATGGCGCTGGCCCGGCTCAAGCTGCGCACGCTGATCGTCGTGCCCACGATCGAGCTGCTCTACCAGTGGCGCGACGCGGTGGTCGAGCGGCTGCAAATTCCTAAGCGCAGCGTCGGCGTGGTGGGCGATGGCCACAAAGAGTGGCGTGCGATCACCGTGATCACCTATGCCTCAGCGGCGATGCCGAACGCACCCCTCAACGACATCGGCCTGCTGATCTGCGACGAGGCGCATCATTTGCCCTCGCCCAGCTACGCCACGATCGCGACCCGCTCGAACGCGCCTTACCGTCTGGGCCTCACCGCCACGCCGGATCGTGCCGATGGCGAGCACGATGCGCTGGGCCAGCTGATCGGGCCGTTGGTGTATCGCCGCTCGCCCGCCGACCTCAGCGCCGAAGGACACATTGCGCAGTACATCGAGAAGCGCGTGTTCGTCTCGCTGACCGACGAAGAGTCGCTACGCTACGAGGCGCTGATGGGCGAGTGGAAGTGGTTTCTCAGCTCCAAGCGCCATATGCTGTCCAAGGGCGGTGATTTCTTCGGCGAGCTGATCCGCCGCTCGGCCACCGATCCGCAGGCCCGTCGCGCGCTTCAGGCGCATCACCAGGCGCGTATGATCGCGCTGAACGCCGAGGCCAAGCTGCACGAGGTTGAGCGGCTGCTAGGCGAGCATCGCGACGACAAAGTGATCGTCTTCTCGGAGTACAACGCGCTGGTCGATACGATCTCGCAGCGGCTGGCTATGCCGTCGATCACCTACAAGACCGTCGCCGACGAGCGCAAAAGCATTTTGGAAGGCTTTCGCAACGGCAGCTACTCCAAGCTCGTCACGGGCCGCGTGCTCAACGAAGGCGTTGACGTTCCCGACGCCAACGTCGCGATCGTGGTCAGCGGCTCAAGCACGACCCGCGAGTATATCCAGCGCCTCGGACGCGTGATCCGCCCCAAAGCGACAACTGCCGTGCTCTACGAGGTGATCACCCGCAAGACCAGCGAAGTCAATACCGCGCGCAGGCGCAGGCCGACGTAGAACAAAGGAACAAGGGGACAAGGGAACAAACATCCCGGCTTCCTTGTTCTTTTGTTCTTTTATTTTGTTCTTTCGAGGAGAGCATGTCATTTTCCACCGCAGACTTCAAGAAAACCAGCCGCAAAGTCGGCGATAAGCGCGTTCTCTACCCGCACCAGCTGCGCGACGATCGCTATCTGGCGGCGATCAGCTATGCCGTGGACTACTACGAGCGCATGGCTGGCCGTCCGCGCAAGGAGATGCAGGCCGACACGCTGCTGGAGTTTTTTGGCGATCCCAAACTGGCGCGCGGCATCGTCGCCTGCCTGAGCCGAACCTACCTTTGGCATCAGCCGGACGTGAGCGAAGTTGTGGACGCCGAAACCTACGCGGCGCTGCGTACGCTGGGTCTGGATCGGCCTGCGGCGGTGCGACAACATTTGTATCGCTACGTCAACGCGCAACACAACGGCTTCTTGCCCTCGGTGGGCCGCTCCACGGTGATCGAGTCGCTGTGCGCCGATCTGCCGATCGATCGCCAGACCTTTGAGACGCTGCTGACGCTCGACGCCGCCGAAAACGCGATCCTGACCAAAGTAGCGGGCACGCCCTCGTCGCGCGACATTGTGGCGCTCTACAACTATCACTCGATCGAAACGGCGCTGCGGGCGACCTCGGCGCTGCGGCTCACGCTCAACGGCCCGATCTGGACGATCGTGCGCACGGTTCACAACATCTCCAAGCGCTACAACCTGCGCTACACGATCGAGCATGGCGCTGGCGGATTGTTCGCGGGCAGCGTGACGATCGAGTGGATCGGCAAGCGCGACGTGCTGGGCGGCTACAGTCGCTATGGGCGGCGCGTGGTGCGCGCGCTGCTGCGGCTGCTGGCGGCGCATCCCGACGCGCCGGTCGAGGGCGAGGCGACGGTGCATCTGGCCGGCAGCGTGTACAGCTACACGCTCAACCAGGCCGTGCTCTCAATCCTCGGCGTGCAGGCGCAGCGTGTGGGTCGCGGCGACGAGGCCTGGGAGGCGCAGGGAGCGGCCAAGCTGCTCAACGCCTGGAACAAGGCCTACCTGCGCGGCGAGACCGGCGGCTGGCGTCTGCGGCGCGATCCCGAGCCGCTGATCACCGAGGCCGGCGTGATCGTGCCGGATTTTCTAGTCATGCGTGGGCAGCAGCGGGCGTATCTCGTGCTGGCCGATAGCCGCGTGACGACTGAGGCGCTGATCAAGCCACTGCGGGCGCTTAACGGTCGCTCGCTGATCGTGGTGGCGACTGAGGCCGAGTGGGCCAAGCAGTTGTCGGCGCTTCCGTCGATCGTGGTGCCGCATGTGGGTGAGCCGTCGGCGCGGATGCTGGCACGCTCACTGCCGTCGCCCACGGCGCTGGCCGAGCTGGGCGAGAGCAAGTGGCAGCGGCTGGAGCGGCTGCTGGAGACCGAGGGCTTTGTGGACGACGGACGGCTGGCGGAGATTCTGCTGTGTCCCGTGGCGGATGTCGGCAGCGCGGTGCGTGGCTGGCGCACCGATCGGGCCAGCTATCTGCCGGGCATCGGCCTGTGCTCAAGCGAGACGGTGCAGGACATTCGATCGCTGCTGCAGTCGGGCATCACACGTCAGGCGGCGTAACGATTTCAGCCAGCGGAATCGGCTTGTAGGGGCGTGATGTATCACGCCCTGAAGCAATGAATCGGGACACGGCAATCATTCGCCGTGTCCCGACTGATTCCTGAGATGTCGACGCAATCCACATCACTCTTGCTTCGATCCGTCCGATCCATGCGGCAGCTTGTCGGGGTTGAGCACCGCGAACAGCCGCTGAATCTTGCCGTCGGCGATCAAGAACGTCAGCACGTTCAGCAGGCGACCCTGGTAATAGATCA
>JAFAYS010000855.1 GCA_019240175.1 Chloroflexota bacterium
AACGAAGGTGCGATCGTGCAAACATCTCGTATCCAGATGTTGCCTGGAGTCGCCGAGGTTATCCGGGTAACAAAGCCATATAAGCTGGTCTCGCGCGAGTTCAAAGAGCTCGATACGATCGTCCGCGTGGGCGACGTCACGATCGGCGGCGAGGGCGTGGTCGTGATCGCCGGCCCCTGCACCATCGAGACCCGTGAGCAGCTGTTCCACACCGCCGAAGCCGTGATCGCGCATGGCGCGACGATCATTCGCGGCGGCGCGTTCAAACCTCGTACGTCGCCCTACAGCTTCCAGGGCCTGGGCGAAGAAGGCCTGCGCTACCTCGCCGAGATCCGCGAAACGCTGGGCACGCCGGTGATCACCGAGGTCATGGACACCGAGACCGTGCCGCTGGTCGAGCACTACGCCGACATTTTGCAGATCGGCGCGCGCAACATGCAGAACTACCCGCTGCTGCGCAAAGTTGGCCGCTCGCATCGTCCGGTCATGCTCAAGCGCGGCCTGGCGGCGACGGTCAAAGATCTGCTGCTGGCGGCTGAGTACATCATGGCCGAGGGCAACAAGCAGGTCATTCTGTGTGAGCGCGGCGTGCGCACCTTCGACGATCATTCGCGCTTCACGCTGGACCTGGGCGCGATCCCGGTGCTCAAATCGCTGACGCATCTGCCGATCATCGTCGATCCCAGCCACGCCTCGGGCTACGCCGACCGGATTATCCCGATGTCGCGGGCGGCGATTGCGGCGGGTGCTGACGGCCTGATCGTCGAGGTGCACCCCGACCCGGCGTTCGCGGTGTGTGACGGCGAGCAGTCGCTGATCCCGGAGCGCTTCGGCGTGATGATGCAGCAGGTTGAGCGAATCGCGGCGGCTGTCGATCGATCGGTGATTGGTCGCGAGCCGATGCGGGCTGAGGTATAATGTCGACATGAAACGCTGGCCGCACCAACGTTTAATGATTCTAGCTTTGAACAGATTGCCTGTTGCGCCTTCGCGCGGCAGGCAATTTTGTATGGGGAGGCGCATATGACCAATTGGGACGCGAAGTTTGAGCGCGAGGGGCTAACCTTCGACGACGTACTGCTGGTGCCGGCTTACTCCGATGTGCTGCCGGCGCAGGTCGAGGTCAGCACGCAGCTGACCAAAAAGATTCGGCTGAATATTCCGATCATCTCGTCGGCGATGGATACCGTCACCGAGGCCGGGCTGGCGATCGCGATCGCCCGCGAGGGTGGCCTGGGCATCATCCACAAAAACATGAGCATCGAGCAGCAGGCCGAGATGATTCGCCGGGTCAAGCGCTCCGAGAGCGGCATGATCACCGATCCGATCACGCTCCACCCCGATCAAACGATTGGCGAGGCCTGGGCTTTGATGGAGGAATATCATATCTCGGGCGTGCCGATCACCAGCGTGAGCGGCGACCTGGTCGGCATTCTGACCAATCGCGACCTACGCTTCGAGAGCGATCCAAACCGTAAGATCTACGATCTGATGACTAAAGAAGACCTGGTGACGGTGTCCGAAGGCACAACGCTGGAGCAGGCCAAAGCCGTCTTGCACGAGCATCGCGTCGAAAAGTTGCTGGTAGTCAACGGCCAGGGCAAGCTGTCAGGGCTGATCACGGTCAAAGACATCACCAAGCAGATCGAGCATCCCAACTCCACCAAAGACGAGCTAGGCCGGCTGCGTGTCGGTGCGGCGATCGGCGCGGGGCCGGAGAATATCGAGCGCGCGCGGGCGCTGTGCGCGGCGGGCGTCGATCTGCTGGTGATCGATACGGCGCACGGCCACTCGCAGGGCGTGCTCGACTCGGTGGCACGTATGCGTGAGCTATTCCCCGACGCGCAGCTGGTGGCCGGCAACGTCGCAACCGGCGCGGCGACCGTGGCGCTGATCGAGCGTGGCGTGGACGCGGTGAAAGTCGGTATCGGTCCCGGCTCGATCTGTACCACGCGCGTCGTCTCGGGCGCTGGCATGCCGCAGATCACAGCGATCGCGGAGTGTGCCCAGGCCGCCGAGCGCTTTGGCGTGCCGATCATCGCCGACGGCGGCATCAAGTACAGCGGGGATATCACCAAGGCCCTGGCGGCAGGCGCGAGCACCGTGATGATCGGCTCGCTCTTCGCGGGCACCGAAGAGTCGCCCGGCGAGACGATCTTGTACGAGGGCCGCTCCTACAAGTCGTACCGCGGCATGGGCTCGATCGGCGCGATGGAAAAAGGCAGCGGCGATCGCTACTTCCAGAACAACGTCGGCAAAGGCAAGCTCGTCGCAGAAGGAATCGAGGGCATGGTCGCCTACAAGGGGCCGCTCGCCGACACGATCTACCAGATGGTTGGCGGCCTGCGCGCGGGCATGGGCTACGTCGGCGCGCGCAACATCGACTACCTGCGCCGCGAGACCCGTTTTGTGCGCATCACAATGGCCAGCCTGATCGAAAGCCACCCGCACGACGTGACGATCACCAAAGAAGCGCCGAACTATAACGAGCGGAGATAAACGGAGAACCTAGAACCCAGAACCTAGAACCTAGAGCCGGAAAAACAAAAGAACAAAAGAACAAAGGAACAAATCGAAAGCCAAGATTCACCCTTCCCCCTCGCCTGCCGCAGCGGGAGAGGGGGCTAGGGGGTGAGGGCCTAACAAATCTTATGCCGATTTCATATGCAGAACCCGTGTCGCTGACGTGTCCGCGCTGCCAGACACCCTTCATCAACGACACCTTTATCATCGTCGATGGCGTCGAGCGGCCCGATCTGGTGGCGCGCATCCTGGACGACACGCTCCACGACGCTCACTGCCCCAATTGCCGGCAGGTTGGCCGCGTGCCTGCGCCGCTGCTCTACCACGACGGACGCAATGCGCGTGTGCTGCTCGGCGTGCCGCCCGACATGTCCGAGGCCGAGTGGCGCGAGGTCGGCCAGACGCTGCTCTGGACGCTGATCGGTACGCTGCCGGAACATGCGCGGCTGCCCTACCTGGGCGAGGTCCAGGCCGAGGCCGGCGTCGCGGGCGTGGCGCAGGTTATCCGCGACGAGCAGCTGGCCGGTTCGGGCGCAGACGAGCCGACCGAAGAGCTACCGCCGATCGTGATCGCAATCCAGGCGCTGCTCGAAGCCCAGGGCGCGGCGGAGCTACAGCAGACGCTCGCGCAGCATCCGATCTTGAACGAGCCGCAGTCGGTCACGATTATGCAGGAGCTGGCGGCGGAGGCAGTCAAGCACGGCCAGATCGAGGCCGCCAACGCTTTTGCGCGCGCCGCCGAGCTGCTGGATCAGGTCAAGCAGATGCGCTCACAGCCGCCGACGATCGCCGTCAACGTGGGAGCGGCGGCGCAGCATCTGACGCCGGAGGAGCTGGAAGCGCTGGCGTTTGCCCTGCTGCGCAGCACCACCGGCCAGGAGCTGGCGCGCACCGTCGACCAGCACCCGGAACTGCTGGAAGACTGGATCGACGGCGCGCTGGCCGCCTACGCCGATCAGGCCCGCCGCGAAGACAAGCCGCGTATCGCCGATGGCCTGGACGAGCGCCGCATTGCCTTGGGTGAGATGCGCGAGCAGTACCGCGCGCAGCAGCCGGTGCTTGAGGCGATCCAGAGCTACTTGCAGGCCGAAAGCGGCGATGAGATCGAGGCGATCGTGCTGGAAAACGAGCTGCTGACCACCGACGCCGCCGATCAAGCCCTGGTGCGACTTGCGGAAAGCGCCCGCGCCGAGAACGACGAGGACTTCGCCGCCTTTGTCGAAGAGCGCCGCCGCTTCTTGCAGCAGGTCCGCGCCGCCCTGGACGAAGAATAAAATCAGGCTAAGCCCCTTCTCCTGTCGCAACGGAGGCGGAGGCCCGCCGAGGTTCGGGGAAAGGGGTTGGGGATGAGGGCCGACGAACGAACAAACGAACAAACGAACAAGAGAACAAAAAGATATTCCTGGAACGACTTTGTTCCTTTGTTTCCTTGTTCTTTTGTTCCATAAACCGCCCCGCACACCACGATCGCGCGATTTGCTATAATGAGCGCGATTTGATCGCGCCATAATTGCAAAGGGAGGCGGCGATGGCGAATGGACCCCGTGTGGTAGTCACCGGATTAGGCGCTGTGACGCCGCTGGGCTTAGATGTTGCCAGCTTGTGGAGCGGCATCAAAGAGGCACGCAGCGGGATCGGACCGATCACGCGCTTCGATGCCAGCGACTTCGATACCAAAATAGCCGCCGAGGTTAGCGGCTTCGATCCGTTGACGGTCATGGACCGTAAAGAGGCGCGGCGCACCGACCGCGTGATCCAGCTGGCGATGGCGGCCACCGCCGAGGCGCTGCGTCACGCCGAGTTCACGATCACCGAGGCCAACGGCGACCGCGTGGGCGTGCTGATCGGCAGCGGCATCGGCGGCATCGAGACAATCAGCGACAGCATGGACGCGCTGCGCAATCGCGGTCCTGGTCGGGTTAGCCCGTTCA
>JAFAYS010000895.1 GCA_019240175.1 Chloroflexota bacterium
CAACGTCGCGATCGACAAGAAGTTCGGCTCGCCCACGGTTACCCATGACGGCGTGACCGTCGCCAAGGAAATCGAGCTGAAGGACCCGTTCGAGAACATGGGCGCGCGCCTGTTCGTCGAAGCGGCGACCAAGACCGATGATGTCGCCGGCGACGGCACCACCACCGCCACGGTTCTGGCTCAGGCGATCGTGCGTGAAGGCCTGCGCCTGGTCGCGGCTGGCGCGAACCCGATGCTGATCAAGCGCGGCCTCGACAAGGGTGCCAACGCTGTGATCGACGCGCTGCGCGATCTGGCCCAGCCGGTCAAGGATCAGAGCGAAGTTGCCAACGTCGCCGCGATCTCGGCGGCGGATCAGGACATTGGCACGCTGCTGGCCGAGGTCATGGACAAGGTCGGCAAGGATGGCGTGATCACGGTCGAGGAAGGCCGCGGCCTGGGCTACGAGACCGAGTACACCGAGGGCATGCAGCTCGATCGCGGCTACATCTCGGCCTACTTCGTCACCAACAGTGACCGCATGGAAGCTGTCCAGGAAGAGCCCTACATCCTGATCACCGACAAGAAGATCTCCTCGATCCAGGAGATGCTGCCGGTGCTGGAGAAGGTGCTTCAGGTCAGCAAGAACCTGATGCTGATCGCCGAGGATGTGGACGGCGAGGCGCTGGCCACCCTGGTGCTCAACAAGCTGCGCGGCACGATCAACGTGCTGGCGATCAAGGCTCCTGGCTTCGGCGATCGCCGCAAGGCTATGCTGCAGGACATCGCGATCCTGACGGGCGGCACGGTGATCTCGGAGGAGATTGGCCGCAAGCTCGACAGCGCCACGATCGAAGACCTGGGCCGCGCCCGCCGCGTCGTTGCCACCAAGGACGACACGACGATCATCGAGGGCTACGGCGATGAGAGCGCGATCAAGGGTCGCATCGAGCAGATTCGCGCCCAGATCGAGACCACGACCAGCGACTTCGACCGCGAGAAGCTGCAGGAGCGCCTGGCCAAGCTGGCCGGTGGCGTGGCAGTGGTCAAGGTTGGCGCGGCGACCGAGCCGGAGCTCAAAGAGCGCAAGCATCGCGTTGAGGACGCTCTGCGCTCGACCCGTGCGGCCGTCGAAGAGGGTATCGTCCCGGGCGGCGGTGTGGCGCTGATCAACGTGCTGGGCGCGCTTGAGAAGGTGCAGACCGCCAACGACGACGAGAAGGCCTCTATCTCGATTCTGCGCCGCGCGCTTGAGGAGCCGATTCGCCAGCTGGCCCGCAACGCCGGCGAAGATGGCGCGGTGATCATCGATACCGTGCGCCGCTACCAGAAGGAGCAGGGTAACGCCGCGATTGGCTACAACGTCATGAGCGGTGAGTACGGCTCGATGCTGGAGCAGGGCGTGATCGACCCGGTCAAGGTGACCCGCTCGGCGGTGCAGAACGCTGTGTCGATCGCCAGCATGATCCTGACGACCGACGCGCTTGTCACCGATATTCCCGAGGCGAATGCTGCGCCTGCCGGCGGTCCTGGCGGTATGGGCGGCATGGGCGGCATGGACTTCTAAGTTCGTTCCAACCACGTGCGACGAGGGGCCTGGTGCCCCTCGTTTGCATTTCTGCCGGAAAGCCACGCGCTTGAGTAAGACCAACGTCGCGTGCGCACGCGACGGGCAAGCCGGTAACCTCTGCTATAATCTCCCCAGCCATAGTTGAATTTCATATGACGCCGTAGCGACGAATGACGTACGATGAATCACAGCTCATAGCCGACAGCCAGCGGGGCGATGTGCGCGCCTTCAATGTGCTAGTCGAGCATTACCAAACGCGGTTGTACAATTTGTGCTACCGCATGCTTGGCGACCCCGACGCCGCGGCTGATGTTACGCAGGATGCATTTTTGTCGGCGTTTCGCAACATTCGCCGATACCGGGGCGGCTCGTTCGCGGCCTGGATGATGCGCATTGCGACCAATGGCTGCTACGATCAACTGCGGGCACGCCAGCGCCGGCCAACCAGCTCGATCGATGCGCTGCTGGACGATGAGGATCACGCGCCGCGCCAGTTTGAAGACTCCGGCGAGTCGCCCGACGAGCGCTCGCTGCGCAATGAGCTGGCCGGCGAGATCCAGCGCGGCCTGGATCAGCTTGACGCCGATCAGCGCGTGGCGATTGTCTTGAGCGATATTCAAGGCTTTAGCTACGACGAGATCAGCGCGGTGACCGGCTGGCCGTTGGGCACGGTGAAGTCGCGCTTAAGCCGTGGCCGGGCGCAATTACGAAATGTGCTGCGTCAGGGGGAACTTTTACCGGCTCGCTATCGTCAGACTCCTGAATAATCTGTATCATATTAGTCAGGAAGCTGAAACGGTTTGTTCATTCGACCAAGTATCGCTTCAGCAAGCCATGTATTTGTAGATGGAACAATTGTCACACAATCACACTGACAATTCCGACGAGCTGTTGTCGGCCTATATCGACAACGCCGTCGATGCTGGCGAACGCCGCCGCGCTGAGCAGTATATTGCTGCGTGTGCGGCCTGCGCGCAGGAAGTGCAGGAGCTGCGGATGTTCCGTGAGTTGCTGCGTGAGCTGCCGAATGTGCAGCCGCGTCGCTCGTTCACGCTCGATCCGGCAACTGTTGCGCCGCAGCGTCGTCTGCTCTTTCCCACGCTGCGCTGGTCATCGCTGGTAGCCGCGCTGCTGTTTGTGGTCGTGCTGGGCGTGGATGTGCTGGGCGGCAGCGCGCCGGGCGCACCAACTGCAACGTCGTTGTCATCACCGGCGGAATCCGCTGCAAAAGCTTCGCCAGATGCTGGGACGCACTTTGATAGCTCCGGTGGAGCGGCAGGTTCGATGAGTTCGGCTCAGGAAAGCCCGCCAGCACCGTTAGGCGCGGATCAGGCCAATCCTGAGAGCATGCCGCTTACAGCGCAAGCACCGGCAGCCAACGCTGCTGCGTCGGCGTCACCTGCGGCGGCTGTAGCGGAAGCTTCACCGGCTGCGTCGGCGTCGCCGGAGGCTGCTATAGCCGAGGCCTCACCGACGGCGAGCGACTATGCGCCACCGGCAGCGGCAGCCTCACCATCTGCGTCGGATGCACCGTCGCCAGCCATGGCACGTAACTCGCAAACAGCAGTAGTGCCCGCTGATCCGGCTGGCGGCACCAGCGCACAGCTTCCGCAAAGCCAATTTCAGGCCGACGAGCCCGCCGCTGCTGATACGATCCAGCTTGTGCCAGAGGCCCGAGCGCAGGGCTCGTGGTGGTCAAGCTACGGGCTGCGGGTCGCCGAGGTTGCCCTGGGTTTGATCGCGCTGGTGCTGGCTGGCGCGGCGCTGTGGACCTGGCGTCGGCAGCTGTAGCCGGGCACACATGTCAGCGACGCATCATTGCCGGGCCAGACAACCTGCGGTAAAATGCTCCCCGATCAGCCGCGCTGGCGGCTGATGTTGTGTGGTTGGAGCAACGATTTTGATCTCGGTTCGAAATATACAACGTAAGGTAGCGCTCTCAGCGGTCCTGGGAGCGCTTGTTATTGCCGCGCTGAGCATCTTCACCGATATTCGCGCGGTGGGTAATAGTCTCGCCGATTTCGACTGGTCGCTGCTCTGGGCTGTGCTGGGCTGGACGCTGCTAAACTATCTGCTGCGCTGGCTCAAGTGGGATTATTACCTGCGCAAGCTGGGCATGGGCAGCGGCGTGAGTCACTGGGACAGCGCGTTGCTTTTTGGCTCGGGCATGGTGATGGCCGTCACGCCGGGCAAAGTCGGCGAGGTTTTCAAGTCCTATCTGCTCAAGCGCATCAACGGCACGCCGGTCAGCGCCTCCGCTCCGATCGTGCTGGCCGAGCGTCTGACCGATGGTCTGGGCATGCTGCTGTTGATGGCAGTCGGCCTGAACCTGTATCCATCGGCGCGACCGCTCTTCTGGATTTTGCTGGTCGCGGGCATTGTAGGCATTGGGGCGCTGCAATACCGACCGTTCGCGCTGTGGATGCTGGCGCGGATGGAGCATCTGCCTGTGATCAAGCGTTTCGCTCCGCAGGCGCGGCAGTTCTACGAGTCGAGCTTTGCGCTGCTGTCGTGGCGGCTGCTGCTGGTCTCGACGCTGCTGAGCATTGTTTCGTGGGGCGGCGAGTGCCTGGCTTTCTACTACGTGCTGACCGGCTTTGGTGCCGCGCCCGGCTTTGAGCTATTACTGATCGCAACGTTTATCTTCGCCGCATCGACGCTCTTTGGTCTGGTCTCGTTCTTGCCGGGCGGCCTTGGCGTCTCTGAGGCGTCAAGCGCGGCGCTGCTGGTGGTGCTAGTCGCCGGCATGAGCAGCTCGACGGCGACGGCGGCGACGATCATGATTCGCTTCTGTACGCTCTGGTTCGGCGTGCTGCTCGGCGTGCTGAGCCTGCTGATCTTTGAGCGGCGCTACCGAGCTTCTGCCGACGAAACGCCAGACCTACGTGTGGCGCGGGAGTCTCATTCTTAAATGCCTATGCTTCGTTTTTTGGTCCGTATGATGGGCGTCGCTGTCTTCGCGCTGGTGCTGGCCGCCTGTGGTCAGCAGGAGACGCTGAGCGATGTGCGCACGTCGAGCGACGTGATCTCGCCGAATAGTGATGGCGTCGATGATTCGCTGACGATCAACTACACCATCGGCACGCCCGCCACGATCTCGGTTTTTATCGACGATCAGGCCGGCCAGCGCTACACGCTGCGCGACAAGCAGCCACGCACGCCGTCAGGCGAGCCCTACTCGCTGGTGTTTGACGGCACGGTGCAGGGAACTGATCCAAATATCTTGCAGCAAGTGCTGCCCGACGGCAGCTACACCTACACGGTTGAGGCCACGCCGGTTGATGGCGGCCTGACCAGCACCGCGACCGGCGAGATCGTCGTGCAAGATGCCGCCGATCAGCCGCCGAGCATTGAGGATCTGAGCGTTACCGAGCAGTTCTCGCCGAACGAGGACGCCGACGAAGACGTGGCGTATTTCACCTACCGGCTGCCGGTGACCGCCACGGTGACGATCAATTTCACCGATCAAAGCAACACGCAGATCCCGTTTATCAGCGAGCTAGCGGAAGGCCCGTTTGCGCAGAGCCATATCTGGGACGGCTCGCGGCCTGATGGCTCGCTGGTCTCGACGGGCACCTACACCTACACGATCACCGCGCGCGATCAGATCGGCAACATTGTGCAGCGCCAGGGCCAGATCGAGGTAGTCTCGCCAGGCCGCTCGTCGGCGCAGGTCACGTTCGCGCAGATTGCGCCGGTGCGGGTGGCGCTGGGCAGTGAGATCACGATGACGGTGCGCGTCAAGAATACCGGCGACGTACCGATCAAGACGCAGGGCCCGCCCTCCGGCCATTTGTACTCCACCGACGATATTTTCTCGTCGATCGAAGATCACAAATGGGACGATAAAGGCGGCGGCTTCTGGCGCGTGGCGCTGGACTGGGGCGGCGGTCACGGCTATCCGTTCCGCTGGGCCATGTCGCCGCGCCCGATGGAGCAGTGGGCCAAGCCGGGCGAGTGGGACTACTTGCAGCCCGGCGAGGAAGTCGAGATCACGGGGCGCGTACGGATCGAGCAGCGCGAAGATCGTATGCAGTTCTATATCGGCCTGGCGCACGAGGGTGTTGGCTATCCGGTCAACAACGTAGCGCGAACGCTGGTCTGTGTTGGTATTCCGAATGTCGAGGATCGCTGTCCTCGCAATTGACGGCAGGTCAATCTTGGAAGATCTTGACGACGAAGAGCGCATCGACATGGTGCGCTCTTTCGATGCGCTTGACAAGTCCGGCTGGCTGGCACCGCTGCTGCGCGAGTCGCATGTCACGCCACAGGCTTATGTAACGCACGCGCCGCCGGAACATCGCCGGCATTTTGGGCAATACTTCACGCCGCAGCGCATCGCGGAGTGGATGGCGGCGTATGTGCTCCAGCCCGACACGCGCACGGTGCTCGATCCGGCGGCGGGCACGGGTGTGCTGCTTGAGGCGCTGCTGCAACAGCCCGGCTGGAAGCCTGAGATCGCGCTGACGGCACTGGATATCGATCCGGCGATCTTGCAGGTGCTGGCGCACAATCTCGATTCCGCCGCGCCGTCCAAACTCATGCTTCGCCAGGGAGATTTTCTGCTCGATCCCGACGCCTCACTCTACGACGCGATCATTTGCAATCCGCCCTATATTCGTCATCGGCATCTGCGCAATCGGCAGGCGCTGCTGGGCATGTTTGAGCGCCGGCTCGATCTGAAGCTCAGCGCGTTTTCCAACAGCTACGTGCTGTTTATTTTGGGGATCGCCACACGGTTGGCGGCGCACGGTCGCGCGGCGATTATCACGCCCTTCGAGTATTTGAACGCCAACTTCGGCGTGCCGATCCGCTCCTTCTTGTTGCGCCAAAATCTGGTGGACGGGCTGGCGCTCTTTGAGCATACGCGGCTGGTCTTCGACGATGCGAACACGACGGCCTGTGTGCTGCTGCTGCGCGCCGGTCGCGCCGCCGATGATCCAATCGCGTTTGTGCATGTGGCGGACGAGACCGAACTTGCGCCGATCGATGATCTGCCGGAGCAAACGATTACGTGCTACCGTGTGGCGGAGCTGGACGCCGAGGCCAAATGGCTGCCGCTGTTTCCCTCAACGCCAACGGCTCCCGTATGGCTGCCGGATCGGCGGATGGTGGCGCTGGGCGAGCTGGCCGATGTGCGGCGTGGCATCGCAACAGGTGCCAACGATTTTTTTACGCTGACCGAGACCGAGCGCACGAGCTACGGCATCGCGCTGACGCAGACGCGGCTGTGTGTTACCAAGGCCGCGCACGCGCCCGATTTGCGCTTCACTGACGCCGATCTCGAACGGCTGCGGGCTGCCGACAAGAAGATCTATCTGCTGGATACGCGGGACGAGCTAACGTCAGCGATTCGGGCCTATCTCGATCGTGGTGAGCAGCTGGGGATTCACCGGCGTTTCCTGCCCGCTCATCGTTCCGTCTGGTTTGCGCCGGAGTCGCGTCCCGTCGCGCCGCTGTGGGTCAACGCGTTTAGCCGCCGCAGCTTTCGCTTCGTGCTCAACGACGCGGGCATCGCCAACCTGACGACGTTTCATGGTATCTATCCGTTTGTGACGGAGCGCGATCCGCTGTTGTTGCTGGCGGCGTTTCTCAACTCTGGAATCGCGGCGACGGTGATCGCGCGGCAGCATCGCATTTATGGCAGCGGCCTGCATAAGTTCGAGCCGCTGGACGTGGCCGCGCTGCATGCGCCCGATCCGGCGAGCGTTCCGGATTCGCTCAGCGCCGCGATCGTCCAGGCCTATCTGCGCCGCTGTGAGATCGAGCGGACGGATCGCGACGAGGCGGCACGGCTCAAGGACGAGATCGATCAACTATGGCGCGAGTATCTCCGCGGCGCG
>JAFAYS010000905.1 GCA_019240175.1 Chloroflexota bacterium
CGCTCTTGCAACCCCAGCTCGGCGATGCGCACCGCAATGTTGGGCAGCAGCTCGCCGTCGCCGATCAGCAGCAGATGCACCGCGTCGGGCAGCAGCGCCATCGCCTCGATCAGATCCATCACGCCTTTGCTTTCGACCATCCGCCCGAAGTAGCCGATGCGGAACGGCTCCGGCGGCAGCGACTCGGCGGGCTGAAACAGCTCGGGATCGACGCCGAACTGCGGCAGCACATGGATCGGCCCCTCGTAGCCGTGGCGCTCGATGATCTGCGCGGCTTCGTGGTTGCCGGCGATCGCGGCGGTGGCGTGCTTCAAGGTGTAGCGCTCAAAGGTCGAGAAGGGCGGCGGGTAGCGCCGATCGATGTTGGCCCAGTTGTAGAAACAGGATTTGGCGCGGTGCTGTACGGCCAGCTGCATCGCCTGGAAGGTCGCGAAGTTGAACGATTCCTCGTCGATGTGGAAGATATCGGGCTGAATCAGCTCGACCAGACGTCGGAGGCCAGGGTAGAAGTGCATGTGAAAATGGCCGTTGAGCCACATCGGCAGCACGGCCATCTGGTAGCCTGTGGTGTAGCGGCGCTCCAATGGCAGCGGCCCGACGCCCGGCTCTTGCCAGACCGGCGGAACGGCCACGGTTAGCTCGACGTCCGGCAGCAGCGCCAATTCTTCGGCTTTGCGCTGGTACGTTCCGACGACCAACGCTTTGGAAAGCATTAAAATTCTCATCGTATCTAAGCTCGTCCCAAAAACTATTGCGGAGCGCGACCGGCTGGGCGTTGCTCGTAGATCGCCAGGGTTTGGGTCGCGGTTGTTTGCCAGCTAAATTCGCCGGCACGTTGGAGACCTTGCGCGCTAAGCTGCGCTCGCCATGTTTCATCGCGCAGCACACGGGTGAGCGCGTCAGTCCAGGCTGCGAGATCGTCGGGCGGCAGCTGGACTCCGCCATCGCCCACTACCTCGCCGACGCTGGTTGTAGATGAGGCGAAGGTCGGCGCGCCGCACTGCATCGCCTCTAGCGGCGGCAGGCCGAAGCCTTCGTAGCGCGAGGGATACACAAACGCGTGGCAGCCGCTCATCAAGGCCGCCTTCTCGTCCTCGCTCACTGGGCCGAGCAGCGCAACATCGGCGGCGATCTGCTCTTCCAGAATGACTTTGTGAATGTCGGGAAAGAGCGGCGATTGGCTCGTCGGCAGCCGTCCAGCGATCACCAGCATCACGCGCCGATCAAGCGAACGTCGAGCACGCGCAAAGGCGCGAATCGCCATCGCCACGTTTTTGTGCGCCTGAAACCCGCCGATATAGAACACATACGGATCGGACAGCCGAAAGCGCTCAAGCGTCGTCTGGATCGCGGCGCGTGGCTGCGGCGTCAGCGTTGGCGCGGCGGCAAGGTGTGTTACCACGATACGCTCGTCGGGAATGTTCAAGTGCTTAACAATATCGTCCTTGGTGTGCTGCGAGTCCGCGATGATCTTTGTGGCCTGGCGGGCGCTGCTGGATGCCAGGCGCATATACATCTGCACGGCGCGGCTACCTCGGTTGCCAGGCACGAGCAGCGGGATCAGATCGTGAACCGTGACCACCGTCGGTATGCGTAGATAGCGCGGCGCTCCAAAGTAGGGCACGTGCACCAGATCCGCGCGCAGCTTGCGGCAGACCTGGCCCAGCGAGATCTGCTCGAACCAGACTTTGGCGAGATTATCATTACGACCATCGAACGGCGTCGGCATAACCACCGTCTGGAAATGCGGCAGCGAAGGCTTTTGTGGCTTGAGGTAGCGCGGAATCACCAGAATGAAACGATGTCCGTTAGGCTGCGCTGCAAATTGCTCGACAAGATTATGCAGGTATTGTCCGCTGCCAACATGTGGCTCCGTCCAGAACATCCCGCTGATGGCGATCCGCATACACCACTATCATCACTAAAAGGCCGAATGCCGCTCCGTATTCTAGCATACGAACGCGATGGGTCAGCCACATCGCCGATCATGCGTGAGGCAAGATAGGTAGCAGTGCAGATGTTCTAGGGAAAAACAGGCTGCGGCAAAGACAACACTAGCGGTAATGCTAGTAGCTCTCGTAGTAAAAAAAACTTTGACGCTCGTGGCTGGGCCACACTGGCGGCTCGCCGGTGTCGGCGGGCATGTCGGGATAGTCGCTACTAGCCTCCAAGAGATCCTCGACCTCTACGTATTCATCTTCTGAGAGAAAATGGACAGCATCCTCTGCTTTAGCAAACGCATGAATCTCTTTACCCTCATCAAGGCAAACATCCGAGCTTCCGTCATCAAATATGCACTGCCGTGCCCACTGTAAGTCGGGAAACGAACAATCCATCAGCCACCATACGGTTTGTTTAAGTTGCTTGTTTGCATAGAATGTTTCTCTATCCATAATTGGTGCTTTCTGCATCTACCTTCCAGGTATGAAAGACGAAACTTGCGCCATCTACTTCTGCTTCATGAATATATTCGATGCTTTCATCGTCATTGTTATACATGCTCTTTTTAATTATTTTATGCTCATGAAGATCGCCTGGTATCCAGCCGACGCGTTCAATGTAGTGCCGCGCGAGCAACTCTGCACCATCGGCTAAGGCGAAATTAATCCAGCAGTTGACGTACGCTCCGCCAACAGCCTGTTCTTCCATGTTATCTGGACTAGGGATCGCTTCAATCATAAAATAGTGCATCGATACCCTCTTTCTACACGGTCCTAGGCACTCGCGGCAGAGTCTATCAACAATTTGTCTTCTGTGCTGATAGTGTACCGTATCTCGTGAGGGAAACTGCAATGTGTCCGTCACACATGATGCTATAATCGCCGCAGTTTTATGGAGGAGAACAAAGGCGTCAAAGAATTGCTGATCTGGGTTCTTGGATTAGTTCTT
>JAFAYS010000993.1 GCA_019240175.1 Chloroflexota bacterium
GCGACATGATGAAATACAAACGGACAGGCAGCCAGGGCAGCAAGCTGTTGCTCGGCCTGCTGCTCGATTGCATCTGTCCAGATCTTGACTGGAACGTGACCTGTGGTCTCCGCTGGAATTTCCTTAAAGATCGGCATAATAGCTTTACCTCTGCATCAAAATACGTGGGTTGTGCTGCTTCAAGTTTGATGCCGTGCGTGCCGTCGATCATTCAGCCGGCTGCACCCTCGTCCACAAATCATTGAAAGCAATACTGTCGAAGAAGGCCACCGCGCGCACCACCAGACCGTCGCGCATAGTCAGAAACCAGGCATAGGTGTTTGTGTAGGACTGCCCATCCAGCGCAGTGCCTTCGCCATCCCACAGCACAATCACAGTGTCGCCGTCCGCGTAGATGCCACGGATCACTGTTGGGCGGAAGCGTTCGCTGAACCGCGCGCCGAAGGGCCGCAGCACCTCGTCAAGAAATTGCTGCTTGCTGGTGTAGTGTTTGGCAGCCAGCGAGTTACCCACAATCTCCCACTGAAGATCGTCGGCTAGCAGTTCGCTGATATAGCTCGTGCCGTCGATCCAGCCCTGGAATGCTGCGGCAACTTTTGTGCGGTTGTTTGTTTCACTCATCGCGCGCCTCCGTTTGGTACATGTGGAGCAGTATATTGTTCAGCGATGAACCTAATACTGGTTTATGATTGCTTGTCTGCTTGTACCCATCGAGCTGGTTGATACTCCAACGTGACATATTTCTTGAAATCTGCGGTATGATCGCGGATGTCTTCAAGGGCTACATGTTCATCTAATCCTTTCTTCCATACTTTTCTCTCCACAGTACCTATAACGAAATATTCGTTTCCCAAAACCTGCGGCGCTTGTTCAGCAAACATCACCGCCAGGACGCTTTCGAGTTCATCTTGATGCGCGATAATAAGTTCGCATTTGGTGCAGTATCGACAAGTTTTGCCCAGAGCGAATAGACCAAATTGATCGACATGGATCAAGAGCGGAAATTTTCTGAGGTGATTTAACCGCTTGCATTTTGGGCAAGTGCTGAAACGTACGTCTTGATATGGATTCAAAGCAAAGATATAGCGTGGTGTCTGTTTCCCGAAGCGCTTGTTTCTCATCGTTCTTCCCTTGCTTTGTCAAGGTAATGACTCGGAAAGTTCATCGACATTCAAGCTACTTGAGCACAGTTTGCAGGCCTTCAAATCTACTCTCGCTCCTATCGTAGAGCACGATGTAGCGTGCGACATGGGCAAATAGTTGTAGGTGGGCTGACAAGTGATCGCACGTCCGCCAGGTTTACCGCTCAAGCGTGCTGCGCAAGACTGCCATGCGCCATTGAAGATCGGCTAGCGACTCGCAGGTTTCCAGGCGGGCGAAGGCGTCGCGCAGATCGCGGCCCCACACGATCACGCCGTGCGCATCCAGCAGCGCCGCTTTAGCTCCATTCGCAACCTCCATGCCCCAGCGCGCCGCCGCCTCAGGATCGCCGGCCTCTGCGGGTGGCAGCAGCGGCACTCGGCCCAATCCGATCCGCCCTTCTTCGGTCGCGGCGGTGTCGAGCGATTGGTGCAACATGGCCAGTGTGGTGCAGGCCGGCGCGTGGGCATGAATCACCGCGCCCACCTCGGGCCTGGCCGCATAGGCCGCCAGATGCAGCGGCGCTTCGGATGAGGGCTTGCCTGCTTCGAGCGGCGCGCCCTGCGCATCCAGCAGCAGCAGCGCCTCCCGGTCGAGCAGCGCCTTGTGCGTGCCGGAGCGCGTGATCAGCAGACGACCATCGGCCAGGCGCGCCGAAAGATTGCCGGCCCGGCCCGCGAAAATCCCCCGGCTGTGCAGCAGTCGGCCTACGAGCTGCATCTCGCCAATGATCGCCGCGATCTCGTCGCTCATAGCCAGCTCCGCCAATCATCGCCGATCAGGCCGCGCTCGCGGGTAAATTGCATGGCGGTGGCGCAGGGACAGGCACGATCGGCGGGAAGTGCTGCCAGCATCTCAGCGATCAGCGGCGTCAGATCGTCGTGCGGGCCGAGCAAACCCAGCGGCAGGTAGCACAGTTCCAGCTCCTTGGCCAGATAGGCCGCCGGTGCTCCGTGTTGCGCCATGAGCTGCGCATTCCAGCGCGAATCGATCGTTACCTGTGTCTCATCGACGACTGCCAGCGTGCCGCGCGCAAACGATCGCAGCGGGCTGGCCTCAAGCGTCTGCTGGGCGGCGCGGCGTAGCTCAGGACAAAACACCTGCTGCTGGCCCAAAAATCCGTAGCCCTTGCCGACGAAAAACGTCGAGCCGCGACCAACCGTCAGATCGACCAGATCGTGGGGCACGACAACCGCATCGGGTGGCAGCAGCCGATCCAGAGCGATCGTGCTGACCAGTTCGATCACGCGGCTGAGGCCCAGACTTTTAGCGGCATAGATCGCGGCGTGCGGATTTGCCTCGTCGCGGAGCAGCGCCGCTCGCTGCTCGTCCACCGCCAACACGCGCAGCTCGATTGTCCCAAACGGCGTTGCGCAGGTCTCCGTCGTTATATTCATGCAACTCCTTCCGGCTGGCCCTCACCCCTAACCCCTCTCCCACTGCGGTAGGCGAGGGGGAAGAGTCGGTACTTCTTTTTGTTCTCTGCTCTTTGTTCTTTGTTCTTTC
>JAFAYS010000586.1 GCA_019240175.1 Chloroflexota bacterium
TCGTTTCGTCGAGGCGGAAAAGATGAATGCCGGGCTGATCGGCGTTGGCGTAGCTGCCGACGATCACCAGCGGCTGCTCGGAAGTGTTCGAATTGGTCATGCTGTATCCTTATAAAAGAACAAAAGAACCGGGTGCCCTCTGGGCGAACAAAAGAACAAAGAAGAACCCAGAACCCAGAACCTAGAAAGGAACGTGAAAGGGCGCTGCTTGCCGCGCCCGGTCCACCGTAGCCACGCTGCTTGCCGCGCCCGGTCCACTGCTCAGGCCGACACACGGCTCTCAATCAGCAGATCCAGCAGATCGCGATCGACGTTGTAGCCGTGAAGCTGCTCGTAGCGCGCGCCAGGCCGCCCATGCTCCACGATTCCGAAGTCGCCGGCGAAGTTCCACAGCGCGTAGCCCCAGCCAAACTCCTTGAAAACGCTGAACAGATCCGCGAACCAGCGCAGCGCGACGTCGTTGGGCGTCTGGTTGTAGCAGCCGAACTCGCCGATATGGACGTTCGCGCCGGCTGCCTCGACCTCGCGCCAGGGCTGATAGAACTTCCGCAGTGTATCACGATTCCAGGTGTGGCCTTCCCAGATCAGGCCCGGATAGATCGGCGCGGGCGCGTGCTCATGGCCCGACCACCACTGCGCGCCGTGATGACTGACCGGCATCGGTTGGTAGCCGCGTCCGCTGTGGATCACGCTGAGATCTGCCAGCTCGGGCATGGCTAGATGACCGCCGCCCAGGCCGTCGATCACGACCTCGCGCTCCGGATCGATCGCCCGGATTGCCGCGACCGTGCGCCGAATCAGCGCCGCGTGGTTTTCGCGGGTCAGGCCGTACTGGCCGATGTTGGGCGGCTCGTTGAGCAGATCGAAGCTGAGATGCCGGCTGGCAACGCCCGCGTAGCGCCGCGCGAAATTCTCCCAGGTGAAGACAAAGGCATCCTGCGCGATCGGATCGAGCCAGAGATTGTGGCGCTCTAGATCGTTGCGGTTGATGCAGTAGCCCGGCCCGCGATGCAGATTCAGGCTCATGTGCAAGTCGCGACTTCGGCACGCCTCAAGGTAGCGATCGATATGCTCGAAGACCGTCTCGTCGGGGTGGAAGTAGTCGAAATCCCTGGTCCAGAAGCGATAATCGGTTGGGACGCGCACAAAATTGAAGCCGGTCGCGGCCATGAAGTCGAGCGCGCGCTCGTCGGGCGGCGGCGGCTGGCGCTGCGGCTCCCAGATGAACATCCACAAAAAGTTAAAGCCGTAGTGCGGCATTGTTGCATCTCCATAAAAAGCAAAAGGCCGCGTCCTGCGACACGGCCTTCCACGCGACGCGACGTTTATTCTACGCGTACGTTGTCGATGTAATGGATGCCTGGCTGCAGGTAGATAAAGATCGTCTGGACCTTGCCGAAGTCGTCGGGGGTTGCGCCGGTGCTCAGCAGATCGATGTCGATCGTGGCCGTGCTGCCGCCGTTGACCCAGGCCGACGGATACTGCCGCCAGGTGTAGCTATCGCCGGTCTGGACTGCAACATCCGTCGAGGTGCCGGGCGCGCCGGCCTCGATATCGAACTTGAGATGCGTGCGGCCCTCGAAGTTGAGCGGCGGGGTTAGAGTGATGCCAAACCAGCCGCCGGCGTTGACATCGACTTTGAGGCTGTAACTGCCGTCGGTGGCGTAGGCGTTGCTTTGCGACGGCGTGGCCTTGCCGGCCTCCCAGCTAGCCGACGCCCAGCCCTCGGTTCCGGTCTCGAACGAGAAGAGCTTGAGCGCGCCGTTGGGATCGGGTCGCACGGTGACGATCAGATTGGCCACGTTGGAGCGCTGATCCCGGCTGTCTTTGATCGTGTAGCTGATCTGCGCCTGGCCCGTGAAGCCGGCGCTGGGCGTGAAGACCACCGTGCCGTCGGGCTGAAGCACGAAGCTGCCGCCCGCGACGGTTTTACTGGTCTGGCGACGCTCCACACTCGGATCGAGATCGATCGATTGGCGATCCAGCGTTGCGCGGCCATAGCTCACGTCGTTGGCCGCCGGGCTGAGCGTGATCGGCGTTTCGAAGGTGGTCGTCGCGCTGTCGTGGTCGGCGACCGGGCGGAAATCGGGCGGATGATTTTCGCGCATCATCCTGGCGAAGTTGCCCAGCGTGCGGAAGACCGGATCGCCGGCGTAGACCGTGAAGTTGTCGTAGTCGGGATAGAGTGTGCCATTGTCCTGAATACCTGACAGAATCCAGTAGAGCGCACCGTTACCGCCTTCGCGCAAAACCGTGTCGGTCCATTCTTTGTACACGACGTTGCGATTCTGCTTGTTGACCAGGCCGAACTCACCGAGCATCACCGGCTTGTCGAGTCGTTTGGCGTCGCGGATGTGCCGCTGGATATACTCGGTGCTCCACGCGACGGTCTGGCCCCAGTGATCCGGGTACAGATGGAACGACATCACGTCGATGTTGGGCAATTGGGTGAGCGCGATTGTGTCCACGCCCTCGCCGCAGTTATCGATCCAGCTGGCGGCGTCGGGAATGCAGTAAAAGCCCTCGTCGCCTACCGAGACCAGATGATTGCGATCGATGGTCTTGATAAAGGACGACATCTCGCCGGCCCAGGTGGTCAGCGTTTGCGTGGTGCAGTTGGGCGAGCGGCCATAGGCTCCGGCGCTGACGCAGCGCGGCTCGTTGGCCAGTTCCCAGGTCATGATCGTCGGATCGTTTTTGTACTGCACGCCGGTGTAGCTGTTGGTGCGATTGAGCAGATGCTCGATCCAGTCTTTGTACCAGCCGCGAATCACCGGATCGCTATAAAAATCGTCGTGGTACCAGGTGCGGCTTTCAGTTGAGCTGGACTCGCGCCAGCGCACATACTGATCCATGCCGCCGAAGTCGTTCCAGTTGTTGGTGAACGGAATCACCAGCTTGAGCCGCAGCTGGCCGGCCTTGTAGATGATGTAATCCAGCCGCTTGAGGCCGTCGTCGCCGTTGTTGTAGGCGGGCCGCGTGCCGTCCCAGTATTGGAAGTACACGCCGTCGGCCTTGCCGCGCAGCGAGTTTGAGCCGTCCTGATTGCCGATGTCGAGCCAGCCCCAGGTGCGCATGACGTCGAATTTGTTGGCGGCGGCGCTCAGCACATCGTCGACCATCAGCTGCGACTTGTACATCAGATAGTAGTTGTTGGTGCCGGCAAAGCGAAACTCGCGCCCGTGCAAGATCAGATCGTCGCCCTGACGCGTGACGAAGCGGCTGTCGTTGCGCGCGGCTGCCGGCTGAAACGTCGTGGTCAAAGCCAGCAGCACCATGCCGATCAAGGATATGATCTTCATTGACATAACCTTTGCCTCTTTTCCGATCAATACGTATCGAAGACCGAGCGCACCCGCAGCGCTTGCTGGGCCTGCTCGACGCTCCACGATTCGGGCAGCGTGCAGGTGACGCGCACCGGACGGCCAGCCGGCAGATCGAAGTAGTTGTCGCTGAAGATCACGTCGGCGTCACCCAGCGCCAGCTCGACAAAACGGGCCAGCGAGCGCGACTGAAGCTGGATCGTCAGCTGTCTGCCGTCCCCCTGCACCTCCACGCCGATCTGCGGATTCGCCAGCGCCAGATGCTTGTTCGGCGCAAAGGTCGCGATCGCCAGCGCTACATGCTCGTCTTGCCACAGCTCGCAGACCAGGATCGTCTGGCGGCGCTGCTCCTCGCCGATCTGGCTCGTGAAATCAAGCTCCTGAGCGCACGTTGTGGATTGCGGCGCGACCTGTACATCCACCGCGCCGCTTTGAAGTTGCTCGCCGTGCAGCGTTTCCAGGGACCAGCGGATCTGCCCGCTCCACGCTTCGAGTGTGTCATTGGAGACAAACAGATTCATGTGCTCGCGCTCGTCCTCGATCGACAGCAGCAGCGGCGCGAAAAAACGACGGCTGGCGTAGTGCGCGGCCTTCCAGCGGCCAAAATAGTCGATGCTGGCCCACGACG
>JAFAYS010001087.1 GCA_019240175.1 Chloroflexota bacterium
TCGCCCAGGGCGGCGATTGGAGCACAGTGAACGTCGGGCCGTTCAGCTTTAGCCGTCCGTTTGAGCAGACCAGCGTTCCCGGCTACCGACATATCATCGATCTGGCCGATGCCAACAACGGTCGCTTTATCCAGGCGATTGGTCAGTCGGGCAATGTCCTGTCGCCGCACTACGACGATTTTCTTGAAGATTGGCAGGCTGTGCGCTACCGTCCGATGCGCTTTAGCGACGAGGCGGTCAAGCGCGATCTTCAGGCAACGCTGCGCCTGGTGCCGTAGCTGCTGTGATGTGATGAGACGGGCAACAAAAGCGAGGGCGGCAAACGACGCCCTCGCTGCAACGTGAGAATTTATGACGCTCAGCCGCCTGGTGATCGTGCTACGCCCGGCTAGGCCTGCGGTGGCTGAGCGGTGGGCAGCGGAATATCTTTCTCGCTGCTTGAGCGTCCCAGGAAGCACGGCACGATCGCGTAGAGCAGAAAGGCCACACCGCCTGCCAGCTTCAGCAATGCCCACCTAATCTGCGGCTGCGCGTCGGAGTCCATGTAGATTACGTTCTCGTCGAGCGCAAAATCGCTGTCGGCGAAGAGATCGCGCGTTTCTTGATCGATGCTGTTTAGTCCGACCTGCACGACGCCCTTAACTGTGCGCAGTCCTGGATCGGCGCAGTTCTCCGCCTCGACACACGCCGACTCGAATCTCTCCGTGGAGACCACAACCTTGGCGATCAGCGGCTGGCTGTCGTCCTCTAGATAGCTGTCGATGCTGCTGGGGCTGAGCAGCGGATAGTAGAGCTTGTTCGGGACGCCGTTTCTGGTTTCATATACGAACGAGCCAATTGGCGAACCGTCGGTGACTTCGATGTAGCGCGACTCGCCGATCCCGTTGGTCTCGACATCTTCGATCGTGAATGTTTGAAGCTCGCTGTGGTTGAAATAGACCGTCAGATCGTCGTACGCTAAGTACAGCAGTACGCCACCAAAAACTAGTGCAATAACTGTCCGGATAATCGCTCCCATTGTGCTGTCCTTGCCTAACATGTAGTGAACCAATGCGTCTCAGCGGCTGCCGGGAACATCCAGGCCGTCGCACGTTGGGCCTTGCTGATCCATCCGCTGAGCATGAGTGTGGAGGCGTATGCTTGAGCGTTAGTGATGTCTGCTCGCGTATGCGCGAGGACCATTCTAGCAAGCTCACGTCAGACCATCTCAGGCCAAGAGTTTACCTGATTTTTAGTTCTTTTGCTGAGCTGAAACGGGCCCTCACTCCGAACTTCCGCCGGTTTTAGCATCGGTTGCGACAGGCAAGGGGGATGCTTCGGGCGCGGCAAGCAGTGCTCTTACAGCCCTGGTTCTTTGTTCTTTTGTTCGCTTGTTCCTTTGTTCTTGCGTTAGGTTCTGGGTTCTAGGTTCTGGAAGGTTCTTTCGCAAGGAGGCTGCTATGCAAGGTTTCCTGCTTTCGTCACGGGCGTTCCTGCGCTACGTGGATCTGCCGGGCACTGCTCCGGCCTGCGTGTACCTGCACGGTCTGGGTTTATCGTCGCTGGCGACCTACACGCGAGTTGTGTCTGAGCCCGGCCTATCACGTCGTCGCTCGATCCTGGTGGATTTTTTGGGCTGTGGCTTCAGCGATCGACCTATAGAGTTTGGATACTCGCTGGAAGACCACGCGCAGACGGTCGCGGCGCTGCTCGATCATCTGGGGCTTGAGCAGTGTGCTGTGATCGGGCATAGCTTCGGTGGCTCGGTGGCGGTCACGCTGGCGGCGCTGCGTCCCGATCTGGTTGGTCAGCTGCTGCTGGCTGAGGCCCTGCTCGACCCTGGTGGCGGCGAGACCAGCAGGGGCATCGCGGGACAATCCGAGGCCGAGTTTTGCGCATCCGGCTACCAGTCGTTGCTGGACGAGGTGCGTGCCGATGCGCTGAGCGGCGATCCGCTCTCGATCGCCGTGACGGGCGGCTTCAACGCCGTCGCGCCGTTCGCGCTCTACCGCTGCGCTGTGGGCCTGGTGCGCGGCACACAGCCAACCATGCGCCAGCGTCTGCTCGCGCTCACGATCCCGCGCACGTATTTCTTCGGCCAGATGTCGCTGCCCAATCCTGATACCGAGGCGCTACCTGCCGCTGGAATTGCGGTGCGCGTGCTGCCCGGCGCAGGTCACGGCATGATGTGGGACGATCCCAGCGGCTTTGCTGCCGCGCTGGACCGGGCGCTCGAACATGCACCGGTATAGCCTCAGATGCAATCTTTTTCTTGCATGGCCGGTGCGAAGACTACCTGATTCTGGTTAGTACCTTGATTCGCTCTCCCGCGCGTGCTAATATGAGCCGTGGAACCGCCGCTGCTTCTGCTCAATGTCATCCTTCCAGGACTACCAGGAGATCGCATGATGCATACGCGGATCTTGCCTCGCCTTGTTCCAATGCCAGCTCTGTCGCCGCTACCGCTTTTTGCGCGCCTGCAATCTGCGGCAGCCGGCACGTACCCTATCGCTCTCATGACTTTTGTACTGCGCTTCAACTTGCTTCGTATCACGGATCTTGCTGTACAGCGCCGTTTAACCCAAATTGATCGGTGTGTTGCGAGCGTGGTGAATAAAAAGGCGAGGAAGTAGCTATGCGGATTGCCCAGATCGCCCCGTTGTATGAGGCCGTGCCTCCAACCCACTATGGCGGCACCGAGCGTGTCGTGTGGAGCTTGTGTGAAGAGCTGGTCAAGCGTGGTCATGATGTGACGCTCTTCGCCAGCGGCGACTCGCAGACCAACGGCGTGCTGTTCCCAACCACGCCACGCTCACTGCGTCGCAATATGAGCCGCGACGAGATGCTCTCGCTCTCACCGTATCTGCACCTGTCGATGTTGAGCCAGGTGTATCGCCGCGCCGACGACTTCGATCTGATCCACTCGCACGTTGATCACGCGACGTTTCCCTTCGCCAAGCTTGTGCCGACGCCAACCGTGACCACGCTCCACGGACGCCTCGATCTGAGCTACCTGCCGCCGATCCTGCGCTGCTACCCACAGCTACCGCTGGTCTCGCTAACGATGACCCAGCGCGCACCGCTGCGTGAGCTGCCGCTCAACTGGGCCGGCTGTGTTGCCAATGGTATTCCGCTCGAACATTTTAAGTTTCAGCCGCAGCCCGGCGAGTATCTGGCCTTTGTGGGGCGGATCTGCCCGGAGAAGCGCCCCGACTGGGCGGTCGAGGTCGCGCGTCGCGTTGGGATGCCGCTTAAAGTCGCGGCCAAGATCGATCCTGTCGATCAGCAGTACTGGACCGACGAGATCGCGCCGCTCTTCGCCGCCAATAACGTCGAGTATCTCGGCGAGGTTACCGAGGAGACCAAGGCGGCGCTGCTCGGCGGCGCGTATGCGACGCTCTTTCCGCTGGATTGGCCGGAGCCCTTCGGTCTGGTGCTGATCGAGTCGCTGGCCTGCGGCACGCCCGTGATCGCGCTGGATTGCGGCTCGGTGTCCGAAGTTTTGCGTGATGGCGTCAGCGGCTTGATCTGCCGCTCTGTTGATGAGATGGTCGCCGCCGTGGCGCGCATCCCGGCGCTGGATCGGCGCACCTGCCAGCGCGAGGCGCGTCGCTTCAGCGCTAAGATCATGGCCGATGCCTACGAGCACATCTACGCCCAGGTGATCGCGGCACGCACCAAGCCGATGTATGGCCGTCAGCTCGGCGGCGCGAACATCGTTTCGCGGTAGCACGCCGCCGCTTTGACCGATATCCAGCTGCGACGGCAATGCTCACCGCAGCCCGCCGACCCCGACGATCCGCTCTTCTTGGTGATTGGGCAGCAACCATTCTCCTCAGCCGCGCTCTAGTTTTTTGGGTAGTTCTCTTCAGGCCGCCGATCGTCTATAATCACACGGCGCGATCCTGCTGCCCGCCGCCTCAACGTGGGCGCACGATCCACATACAAGGAGTTTATCATGACCGATCGGGAGCTTCCCTGGGCCAGAGCGGACTGGTTCGAGCAAGCCAGCGCCTGGATTCAAGTGGAGCTTGCGCGACACGCCATCGAGCTGATCGGGGCGATCGAGCAGCCGCACATTCGGCCCTGGTCCACAGTTTTGCGCGTGCCGACCAATCAGGGCGATCTTTACTTTAAAGCGACGGCACCGGTACTGGCGCATGAGCCCGCGCTGACACAGGCGCTTTCCGTGTGGCGGCCCGATTGTATGCTGCAACTGCTGGCTACGGATCTCGATCGCGGCTGGCTGCTGATGCGTGATGCCGGCGCGACACTGCGCAGCCAGATCCAATCCGTGGCAGATCTGCATCTGTGGCAGCCGATCCTGACCACGTATGCCGACGTGCAGATCGAGATGATCAGCCGCGCCGATGAGTTGCTGGCGCTGGGCACGCTGGATCGCCGGTTGGCAACGCTGCCCGCGCAGTACGAGCAACTGCTGGCCGACACCGATGCGCTGCTGATCGATCAGCAGGATGGCTTGACCGCCGACGAGTACCGGCGTCTGCGCGAGCTGGTGCCGGAGTTCGCGGCCATGTGCGAGCGTCTGGCGGGCTACCAGATCCCGGAAACGCTGCACCACGACGATTTCCACGACGCCAATATTTTTGTCAGCGATGGGCGCTTCGTCTTCTCGGACTGGGGCGAGAGCTGCGTGGCGCATCCCTTCTTCACACTGCTGGTCACGCTGCGCGGCGTCGCGTATCGCCTTCAGCTGGACGATCACGCGCCCGAGCTAGCACAGCTGCGCGATGTGTATCTTGCGCCTTTTCAGCGCTTCGGATCGCCTGAGCGGCTGCGGGAAGCGTTTGCGCTGGCGAACCGCGTGGCGATGGTTTGCCGTGTCCTCACGTGGTATCGGGTGGTGTCAAGCCTCGACGCTGCGCTCAAAGCCGAGTATGCGGACGCGGTGCCCGGCTGGCTGCAAGAGTTTCTCAACGCCGGCGGTTCTGCCGCTTAGCTTAATGTAGGTTGCTCAAGGCACTGTACACAGATCCAGGAAAGGATAAACGTGGGCAAGCTGGTCGTGGTTGTCGGAAACTCAGGCGTCGGAAAAACAACACTCGTGCGGCGGATCTGCCAGGTTTTGCCCTTGAGCTATGCGCTCGAAGAACACGTCGAGCGGCCATTTCAGGCGTTGTTCGCTACCGAACTGCAGCGCTATGCGCTGGCTAACCAGGTCGATTATTTGCTGCTACGCGCCGAGCAGGAGAGCTCGATCCGTGAGAGCAGCGGCATCGGCATTCAAGATGGTGGCCTGGATCTGGATTTTTACGTCTTCACGCGCTTTTTCCACCAGCGGGGCTATCTTTCCCGCGATGAGTATCTGCTCTGTGAGCGGCTCCATCAGCGGCTGCGCCGGCAGCTCCCACCGCCGGATCTGATCGTGCTGCTGACCGCGCCGCTCGACGTACTGTTGAGCCGCTATCGCCGGCGCAACCGTGAGCTAGAGATCGCCGCCGCCGCCGATCTAGCCCGGCTACAAGAGCTGGTCGACGAGTGGATGGATCAGGTCCCGCCCAGCCGCCTGCTCAAGCTCGATGTCAGCACCAACGATCCGCTGTTTGCTCGCAGCCTGCCTCGGCTCACCACGACGATCCAGTCGCTGCTCGATTCGTAGAAACGCAGCGCAGCCTAAGACAAAAACCAGCCTACGGGCTGGTTTTTCGCTGTGGAATTGTTTACCGTCTAGAGCGCTTGCTGCGTGTGTTTGGGCGTACGTAGCTTGAACGTGAGATACAGACTCAGGCCGAGGTAATAGATCAGGTACAGCAGTGAAAAGTTGCTGAGCAGGCCGTTGGGCGTCGGCAGTTGCGGCAGGATCAGCGCGTAGCAGATCAGCCACAGGCCGGTCAGCGCCAGCGTCAGCGGACGAAACGCGACCGTGCGTGACGGATACACATACTGGATCGGCACGAAGACCAGCAGCGAGCAGACCACAAAGATCACGCTAACGGTCACCGGCGAAAGATCCATCACGATCGTGTAAAAGGCCACGACGTTCCAGTAGCTGGGAAAGCCCAGGAAGAAATGATCGTCGGTTTTGGCGTCGACGCGACAGAACTGGTAGCTGGAAGCCAGCAGTGGCAGCGCGGCCAGGACCATGCCCGTGTTGCCTGCCGGCAGATAGTTGCCGCTCCACAGCAGCAGCACCGGCGCGAAAACATAGGTCAGATAGTCCACGATATCGTCGAGGCGGCGACCGTCGAACCAGGGCAGCGTCTCGCTGACGCGGAACCGTCGTGCCAGCGTGCCGTCGGTGCTGTCGATCACCAGCGCGATCAGCCCAAGCCACAGGGCTTGTGCGGTATTGCCTTGAAATGCCGCCAACACAATCAGAAAGGCGAGCACCACTCCACTGGCAGTGTACAGGTGGACCGCAGCGGCGCTGATCTGGCCCCACGGTGATGTTGTTTGTCGCATCAAGGCGATGTTCCTCTTGGGTTGGAACTACACGTCGGGCGCATCGTTGGACCATGCGCTGTCGCAATAATACCAAATTGCGCGCTGCCTGTGGATCGGTTCCTTCGACCGGTGCACTGGTTTGGCTAGGTCTTTAGGCCTAATTTAGGCCTTCCATGGTCCTGTTTTTTTGGCAAAAATCCAGTTACGGCCAATGAATCATGCTATTATGAGTAACACCCCCCTACTTCCAAGCGCTCCATGACGAGGGCCGCATTGTCTCGACACACTCTAACATCTCTGTCGGCGGACTTTGGTTGCGTCTTATTCTAGGAGGGCCGTTCACCATGACAGCAAAAGCTCGACAGTCCATCGCTCCCGTCTGTCCTCACTTCGATCCGTTAGCGCCCGCCCAGAACGCCAATCCGTATCCTGTCTACGCCGAGATGCGCCGTGAATCGCCGGTCTTCTACAGCCCACTCTACGACATGTGGGTGGTCACGCGCTACGCCGACGTTGCCGCCGTGCTGAAAAATCACGCGGTCTTCTCGTCGGTCGGCTCGATGCAGACGACGCCCCACTTGCCCGCCAGTGTTAGCGCAGTGCTGGCCAACGGCCTCGGCGCGGCCCAACTGATGGTTGAGAGCGATCCGCCGGACCACACCCGTATGCGCGCCGCCGTCAATAAAGCGTTCACGCCCCAGCGCATCTCGCAGCTTGAGCCACGGATTCGGCAGATCGCCGATGAGCTGATCGACTCGATCGTGGCAGATGGACGCGCCGATCTGATCCACCAGTTTGGCAGCCCGTTTCAGGGATTGGTGATCTGTGAGCTGTTTGGCATTCCCGGCTCGCACTCGGAGCAGATCAAGCGCTGGACCGACGACTGGGTTGAAATGCTATCGGGCGGCGCGAACGAGGAGCGCATGGTGGAGTGTGCGCAGGCCTTTGTCGAGTGCCAGCATTATTTTCTTGAGCAGCTGCGCGAGCGACAGGCCGAGCCGCGCGAAGATCTGCTGACGGCGATGCTGCCGATCAACATGGGCGGCACGGCGTCGATGAATGCGGCGGAAGCGGCCTACAACGCGCTGGATCTGGTGGCCGCCGGACACGAAACCACCACCAATGCGCTCAGCAATGGCCTGATCCAGCTCTTCACCCACCCCGATCAGCTGGATCTGCTGCTCAGTGATCTGTCCTTGATTCCCAATGCGATCGAGGAAATGCTGCGTATCGATACCTCGGTGCTCGGCTTGTTCCGGGTTACCACCAGCGATGCTGAGGTGAGCGGCGTGACGATCCCGGCGCAGTCGCGTGTGTTCGTGGCGTATGGCTCAGGCAGCCACGACGAGGAGCGCTTTGAGGAGCCCGAGCGCTTCGATATTCGGCGTGCGAATGCGCGCGAACATCTAGCCTTTGCGCGCGGCATTCATGTCTGCATCGGGGCGGCCCTGGCGCGCATGGAGCTGCGGATTGCGTTGGAGCGGCTGCTTACCCGGCTGCCGAATCTGCGTCTCGATCCGGATGCGGCACCGCAGCGGCTGGAGCACTTCTGGACGCGCGGTTACAAAACGCTGCCGGCTATCTGGGATGCTCCCAGTTCATAGCCTATACTTCACAGCTAAACAAAACCGGAGCGCTCTTTTGAGCGCTCCGGTTGCCGATTAATCAGCCGCGTTTTGCCTACAGCTGCACCTGCCGCACCGCCTCGACCTGACCGGCGTAGCCTGCCAGCGTTTGCGCGATGTAGCCCGGCACATGATCGGCCCAGCCATACACGTAGTGTACGCCCGGCTCCTCAGGCGGCGCGACGGCCTGCGGGTACGGCGCGATCGTGATCAGGAACGCCTGCGCGTTCGGCGCGACCTCCTGGCGGTAGCGTCGCCACGTCGGCAAGAAGCCCTCGCCGCCGTAGGTATCGCGCGCCCACTCGACGTTGTCGGTGATGCCGATGAACACGTCGACCGCCGTGCGCTCCTTGAGCAGCTTCGAGATCGGTGCCGAGACCGCCGTGCCGCCACCGCCGATCTTGGCCAGCTTGGCGACGATCTCCATCAGCCGCAGCGTCGGCTTGAGCGTGATGTCGACGACACCGGTCTCGAACGGCAGCACCAGCGCGTCGGTGCTGGCCTTGAGCATTGCGCCGGCGAAGATCGCGGCCACGTCGATGTAGCGCACCTTCGACGGGTGATGGATCGATCCGCTCATCGAGCCCGACACGTCCGGCGCGATCGCGACCACGCCCGGTAGCGGCGGCAGGTTGACGAACGCCTGCTCCAGCGCCTGCTCCAGCGCCCGCTTGATCCGCTGCTCCTCGTCATTCGACGGCTCGAAGGCGACCCAGGCCGCGTGCAGGCGGAACGGCAGTACCTTGGCCTTACGCAGCACCTCAGGGTTGGTCAGCCGCTCCGCG
>JAFAYS010001138.1 GCA_019240175.1 Chloroflexota bacterium
CGACGCGCCCAGGTTTATAGATCATTTTTATCAACTGGTGCAACTGTTGGCTGGTCAAAGAGACCACGAAAGAAACGCAGCGCCTGCGGTATGCGCGGCCCGTACCAGGTCAGCAGCTCGCCGTCCACGAAATGTACCGCGCCGCTAAAGACCGGCGCAAGCGCGGGTAGATCGACGGGCGAGAAGGCGTACGGCTCCGAGGGTAGCAAGATCAGCTCGAGCTGGAGCACGGCAATCTGCGCTAGCTCAAAGCGCGGATAGCGTCCGTCCAGGCTGAGCGCCACGTTCTGCCCGCCGCACACACGCAGCAGATCGGCGGCGTAGGTGTCGGCGCCGATCGCCATCCAGGGATCGCGCCAGATCGGCACGAGCACGCGTGGCCCGGATTGAGCATCTGCGGTCGCCGCAGCATACAGCGCGCGCATCTCGTCGATCTGCGGGCGGGCGGCCTCGCCAGCATCCAGGATCTCGGCCAGCGTGGCCAGCGTCTCGATCGCGCCGGCAACCGTACAAGGATCGGTCACATACACGGCGAGACCGGCCTCGGCCAGCGCCAGCACATCGCGCTCACGATTCTCTTCTTTGTTGGCGATGATCAGATCCGGCTCAAGCGCCAGGATGCGCGCGCGATCCGGGTTTTTGGTACCGCGCAGCCTGGGTTTCTGGGCGACGGCGGCGGCGGGCTGCGTGCAAAAGTCGGTCACGCCGACCACACGATCGCCGAGGCCGAGCGCAAACAGCCACTCGGTCAGCGACGGCACCAGCGAAATGATTCGCTGCGGCGTGCGTGGTACTTCCAGCGTGCGATTCAGCGCATCAACGATCGTTGGCATAGTGGCTCACAGCGGCGACGAAACGACGAGCTCACGGTCGGACAGGCTGGTCTCGGCTCCCACGCGGCGCAGCTCTTGCGCCAGTCGCAGCGCCGCCGGACGCGACATCGGCAGCGGCAAGCGTCCGCCACCGGCACGCACCACACGATCGATCTCGGCAATATCGAGCCGCGTCAAACGCTCAAGCACGCGGGTCACCGCCGCCCGCTCCGACCCGATCGTCTCGATCGTCAGCGTGGTGTTGAAGGGCGGCTTATCGGCGGCGCGCTGCAACATGGCCGCCATGCGGTGCCAGTAGAAGGTGAGCACGAAGAACTGCACAACTACCGGGATCAGCACCAGCAAAAGAATCAAGATCATGGTTTCAGTCATACGCGATTCCTCTCGGTATATGTATGATACTCCAAGCTTGGATAGGAACAAAGAACAAAAGAACAAGGGCACTGCCTGTCGAAGATTATTGTCAACCGATTAAGCTTCAGGCGAGCACGCAAGCGCCGAGCCACATTTCGTGACTCGGCGCTTGGACTTGGCTGATGCAGCGGAGCTGAGGGGTGAGCCATGTCGCGCTGCAAACGGTTATAACATCCGGCTAGGGAAGATTGGCCGATGGGATCGGGATATCGCCGGGCGCGCCCAGCGCAATGGTAACACCCGAGCCCGTGGAGCTGTTCAGAATATACCAGTTGCCGTTGCTGGGCCGCCAGACCGTCTGATCCGTTTTGCCATCGCCGTCATAATCGCCCGGCGCGACCACATCGCCGCTCACGCCCCACTGCTGATACGCTGGCGCGTTCGTGCTGCTGAGGAACATGTACCAGATCGTATCACTGGACCGCCACGTCGCCACGTCGGTTTTGCCGTCGCCGTCGTAATCGGCGGGTACCAACTGATCGGTGCTCAGGCCCCAATACTGGTATGCGGGCGTAAGCGTGCTGCTCTGGAGAATGTACCAGACGCCATCGCTGGGCCTAAACGTCGCTCGATCGGTCTTGCCGTCGCCATCGTAGTCGCCCGGCACCGGTCGATCGCCGCTCAGACCCCAATGCACGACTGACATGACTCCGTCGGAGCTTTGCAGCACATACCAGTTGCCGTCGCTGGGCCTAAACGTCGCGAGATCGGTTTTGCCGTCGCCGTCGTAGTCGCCCGGCACGAGGATATCGCTATTGTAGCCAAACGTCACCGCGCTGGAAGTTCCGTCCGAGCTACGCAGCATATGCCAGGTGCCGTTGTTGGGATTGGGATCGGCGCTGGTGCCGGGCCGGAAGACGGCCAGATCGGTCTTGCCGTCGCCGTCGTAGTCGCCCGGTACCGGTCGATCGCCGCTCTGGCCCCACTGCGTGGTGACATACGTGCTGTTGGAGCTGCGCAGGATGTACCAGGTGCCGTTGCTGGGCCGCCACGCCGACACATCGGTCTTGCCGTCACCGTCGAAATCAGCGACGCGGTTGCACTTGAGCGCTGTAAAATTGACATTACTGCCGCCATACGCGGAAACGAAGCGGCTCTGCGGATTGAAACGGTAGCAGGTTTTGGACGGCGTGACCGTGTAGCCGCCGGTTGTCAGGAACACTGTGAACAGCGATACATAGTCGCCGTTAGCGTTGGTCGTCACCGTGTCCACGATCGGGCCGGTACCGCCACGCCGGATCGTCAGCAGTACCCCGCCGACGCCAGTACCCGCCGGCGTTGTCACACGGCCCGAAATCTCGACGTCGATCGGCTCAGGGAGGCAGCGCTCGGGAAAGACCTCGCAGTCAGGCGGAATTGCATCCTCGGCACGCGCGAGCGGAACCGCGCTGAAGCAGGACAGGCCGAGCAGCAGAGCGAACATGAGCCAGCGTGCGGACACCGTGAACCGGGATGAAGAACGCATACAAGCCTCCAAAGCAGAACAGCGGACCGACTGGTGCCGGCGGGGAGTCCCAACCAGCGTGTCGTGCTAAGAGATGCAGCGATCCGGCGCTTTTTGGCATGCTGGGATTCAGGATTCGTGAACAGGTGAGAAATCAGATCGGACGATTGAAGTATGGGACGGGAGATGCCAGAAACAGCCGCACGCACCGCAATCTGTTTCGAGATCGTGGCGCGTGCAGAGCTAGTGTTAGGACTTGGATCAGGGCGTGGTGGTTGGAATATAGGCTCCCGGCAGCGGAATATCGCCGGGCAGACCGTAGACCCAGGCGGTCAGGCTGCTAGAATCATGAGGATTCAAGATATACCAGGTTCTGTCCGACGAGCGAAAGACGGCAATATTAGCCTTGCCGTCGCCATCATAATCGGCGGGCACCGGACGATCATCGCTGAAACCAAACCGCTCGGAGATCGACGCTCCGTCCGAGCTGCGCAGGATGTGCCAGTGGCTGGTGCCGGGCCGGAAGACCGCCAGATCGGTTTTGCCGTCGCCGTCGTAATCGGTGGGCACCGGCAGATCGCCGGCCTGGCCCCACTGCTGGGTAGACGCGCCGCTCACGCTGCCGGCAATGTGCCACTCGCCGGTACCAGGCCGAAACACCGCCAGATCGGCAACATGATCGCCGTCGTAATCGGCGGGCACCGGTAGATCGCCGGCCTGGCCGAAGCGCCGCCAGTCGATCTCGGCATCGAAACGTCGCAAGATCTGCCACATGCCGGTCTGCGGCTGAAACACCGCGAGATCGGCGCGACCGTCGCCATAGTAATCAGCCGGCACCGGCAGATCGCCGCTGTTGCCCAGCATAAACTCGGATACGGACCAGCCGGATAAACTGCTGGCGATGCGCCATCTTCCGCTGCTGAAGACCGCGCTATCGGTGATGCCGTCGCGATCGTAATCGGCAGGCACGGGCGTATCTGTCGGCAGGCCAAACTGCCCGGCTGACGAGCGATTCTCCGAGCTATGCGCGACCCACCAGGTCGCGTCGCTGGGTCGGAAAATCCCAACATCGCTCTTGCCGTCGCGATCGATCTCCCAGGCCGCGACGCCAAGATTGACCCACTGCGCGCCGGGCCGCAGCACATGTGAGGCGCTCACCATTCGATGACCATAGAGTGCGGTGATTGTCACGCGATCGCCGGCCTGGGCCTGCGTTCCCAGCGAAAGATCGAAGGTGTACGCCGCCGGATCGTGACTCTGAGGATCGTAACTGGTTACCGCTGCGCCGATCTGCTGGCCCTGTTCGTCGTAGAGCGCGACCTGAGCACCCGCGATAATCTCGCCGCCGATCAACACGTAGCCCGAAAGACAACACAGATCCGCATACTCAACATCAGGATTTTGAAGCGACCGCCCCGGACAGCCCTTTGAGCCCGCATGTGTGCGGGGCGCTGCATCGACAATCATGCTACCGGCACTGGCGCTGCTCACCAGCCAGAGCAGCAGGATCGTCCAGACCACACGTCCATGTCGCATATCCAACCATCCTTTTTGAGCGTTCCAAGCTGTTCGCTTAAGCAATGCAGCGCCAAGCCCTGATTTGGCGAAGACTCTTTGTCGGTGGCGCGCTCAACGACGGCTG
>JAFAYS010000131.1 GCA_019240175.1 Chloroflexota bacterium
AGATGGCCGATTATCCGCCCGGATTTGCCGCGCTGACCGCGCTGGCGGCGCAGGTGCTGGGCGTGTTGCCGGTGCGCGTGATCTACCCGCTGGCCGCGCTGACAACGATCGCCGGCGTGGTAGGCTGCGCGCTGCTGATCATGGCCTGCGTGCCGCGCTCGGTTCGTCCGCTGGCTGGTCTGGCGGCGCTGCTGGTGCTGCCGATGTCCGACTATGTGGTCGGCGCGGTCGCGCATCAAAATTATTATCCGCAGATGCTGGCGCAGTGGCTGCTGATCGCGATCGGCTATGTGGCGACGCAGCACCGCGACGCGCAGCGTTTGCCGCGTCTGGCGCTACTGCTACTGGCGCTGCTGGTCGTGTACACCACCTGGCTGCCGGTCGCGCTGCTGGCGCTGGCGCTCACGCTGCTGGTGCGGCGAGTTTCGTGGGCGCGGCGGCTGGCTCCCACGGCGGCGCTGCTCCTGCCGATCGGTCTGCTGGCGCTGGTCTACATCCAATCGCGGGCGGGCACCGGCAACTCGGTGATTTTGCATGAGGGCAGCACGATCCGCGATCCGCTGGCGACCACCGGCGTGATTCTGCCGCTGCTGGCGCTGGTTGGCCTGCTCACAGTCTGGCGCGACGCGCGTCGTCTGCCGGCACTATGGCTGATCCTGGCGGCGACGGCGCAGGTAGGCGGCTTGTGGCTGCTCTGGCAGCGCGGCCAGATCGCGGGCTACATCTACTATAAGAGCTATTATCTGCTGGCGCTGCTGCTGGTCGTGCCGATCGGCTGGCTGCTGGCGGAAGGTCTGGCGCTGCTGCTGCGTCGCTGGCCTGGGACGCAAAGGCCCTGGGTCGTGCTTCAGCCGCTGGCGGCGATCGCTGCGTTGGCTGGGGCGCTGGCGCTGCCGCTGCTGCCCTCTACCACGCAGGCCGAGGCGCGTCCGATCTCGCCGGCGCTGCTGGAAGCTGCTACCTGGGTGCGAAACAACGGCGCGGCCAACAATGTTGCGTATGCGCTGCATCAGCCGGGATTGCCGGCCTACTGGGTGCATGTCGGTGTGTTGGAGCAGCCGCGCACGGAGGCGGCACACGCGCTGCTGACGCGGCCATCGTCGAACTATTTCGAGTGGTATTTTCACCCGGCGTCGACGCGCTTCTTGCTGCTGGAGCAGCCAGCGCCGCCGGAGCCGCACGCGGGCCTGACCGTCCGCTTTGGGAATGCCTGCTGTGTGGTGTTGGAAAAGAATGACAGCTACCCTGCCGCCATGGCCGATCTGCGACCGCTGTCGGTGAGCTTCTCCGCGACATTCAAGAATGGCCGGCAGCAGGTCGATCTTGAGATCTTCGACGCCCTGAATCAGCCGGATCTGCGCGCGCAGTTGGTGCTGGAAGGTCCTGGGCAGCAGCTGGCCTCCTACACGATCGACGTGCCGCAGCGCTCGGGCCGCATGCAATATCTCGGCTTTGCCTTTGATCCGCGCACGCTGGCGGCGACCGGCTATATGAACACCGAGCCCGGCGTGGAGTGGCCGGCGTCGAGTGTGGCGGTGCCACCCGACTATCGCGTGCGCTTGCAGTTGCTCAAAGGCGACGATCTCGTGCGTGAGGCTGAGGTTGTAACTTGCTGCGTGGTGTCGGATGTGTGGCAGCCGGTGCAGCTACAGCCGCGCGGAGCCTGGACGTATTTCCGCCCGCCGCAGAGCGCCGCCGCGCCCACCCGCGACCAAACGCTGAGCCAGGAGATTGCCTTGATCGACGCGCAGATTGCCCAGTCGCAGCTTACGCCAGGCCAGACACTGGATCTACAATTACGTTGGCAGGCTCGCGCAGCGATTTCACGGCGCTACACAACGTTTGTGCAGCTGATCGCCGCCGATGGTGGTGCGGCGGTCAGCCTGGAAGGCGAGCCTAACAGGGGCGGATCGCCGACCTGGCGCTGGCAAGCCGGCGATCAGATCGCCGATGCCTGGCAGCTCAAGCTGCCCGCGAATCTAGAGCCGGGCACGTATCAAGTTGTCGTCGGTATGTACGATCCGGCGACTGGCCAGCGGCTCGAAGCCTGGCAGCAGAGCCCGTCGGTGGAGCGCTTCTGGCTCAACTCGCTGCCGCTGGGAACCGTCGAGGTGCGACCATGACGCTGCCGCGCTTGCCACTTGAAGATCAGGTCGCGATCGTCACGGGAGCATCGCGCGGCATCGGTCGTGCGATCGCGCTGGCACTCAGCGAGGCCGGGGCGCGCGTGGTGGTCAATTACCAGCACAATATCAACGGCGCTGCCGAGGTGGCCGGGCTGATCAGCGGTCGCGGCGGCGCGGCGCTCACCCACGGCGCGGATGTGTGCGTGCCCGACGAGGTGCAGCAGATGGTCGACGCGGCGATGAACCGCTGGGGCCGCATCGATATTCTGGTCAACAATGCCGGCGTGACGCGCGACGCGCCGTTTGCCAGGATGCAGGAGCAGCAGTGGCATGACGTGATCGAGATCGATCTGACCTCGGCCTTTGTCTGCGTGCAGGCGGTGCTGCCGGTGCTAGAGCAGCGACGCTACGGGCGGATCGTTAATGTCTCGTCGCTGGCGGGGCTGGCGGGCAACGTCGGGCAGGTCAACTACGCGGCGGCTAAGGCGGGACTGATCGCGCTGACCAAGAACCTGGCGCGTGAGCTAGCGCCGCGCGGCATCACCGTCAACGCGGTCGCGCCCGGCTACATCGAGACCGATATGATCGAGCAGGTGCCGGATCGCCAATTGCAGTGGGCGCTCAACGCGATCCCGCTGGGTCGCTTCGGTAGCCCCGAGGAGGTCGGCTCGGCGGTGCGCTTTCTCACGCTGCCCGAGGCATCGTACATCACCGGGCATACGCTGGTCGTCGATGGCGGCTGGGTGATGCCGTAAGCTGGCTGAAAGAACAAAGGAACCAAAGAACAAGAGAACAAAAGGTAACCGGAGCATTTGTTCCTTTGTTTCTTTGTTCCTTTGTTTGCCCGTAGGGCAAGGGTGAGGGCCTGATCCAAGGAACAAGAGAACAAAAAACAGGGAAATAAACGAGTATATGGACTTTTCGGATCAAGTTGTAGTTGTCACAGGCGGCTCGCGCGGCATTGGCGCGGCGATCGTGCAGACGCTGGCGACTCGCGGCGCGCGGGTGCTCTTCTGCTACCGTGAGCGGGCCGACGCGGCGCAGGCGGTGCTGGCTGCGTGCGCAAATATGCGCGGCGAGGTGCAGGCGCAGCAGGCCGACGTCCGCGACAAAGATCAGGTTGCGGCGTTGCTGGCCGATGCTGTCGCGCGCTGGGGCAAGCTCGACGTGCTGATCAACAACGCGGCGATCATTCGCAACAGCCTGACGCGCGACATGGATCTGGCGACATGGCACGACGTGATCAACACGGATCTGAACAGCGTGTATCTGACCTGCAAGGCCGCGCTCAAGCCGATGATGAAGGCGCGCTACGGGCGGATCGTCAATGTGGCCGGGCTGCAGGGCAAGGCCGGCGGCTACGCGCAGGCGAACTACGCTGCCGCCGCCGGTGGTATCCTTGGTCTGACGCGCTCGCTGGCGCGTGAGGTCGCGCCGTGGAGCATCACAGTCAACGCCGTCGCGCCGGGGCTGATAGCGACCGACATGCTTCAGCAGCAGCCGCCCGAGCTTCAAGCGATGGGCATCGAGATTGCCGCGCAGCGCCGGGTTGGCACGCCGGAGGAAGTTGCCTACGCGGTGGCGTTTCTGGCGTCGCCGGGCGCATCGTTTGTTACCGGGCAGACGCTGGCGGTCGATGGCGGCTGGACCATGGCGTGACGCGAAAGAACAAAGGAACAAATGAACAAACGAACAAAGGGATTTTAGCCATAATTTTTTGTTCCTTTGTTTCCTTGTTCATTTGTTCGCCCGCAGGCTAAGATGAGGGCCTTTAGATTATGACTGACTGGAAAATTCGCTACGATCAGCACTTTATGTTGTCGCCGATGACGCCCTGGGTTCACAAGCGCGTTGATGACGGAGAAGGCGGTCCTGCGGTCTACGAGCCGCCGCGTCCGCTGCCCATTCCCGGCAAAGGCTACGCAACGTTTATGATCACCGTCGAGCGCTTTCCCTTCACCTTCGCCTCGCTGCACGAGCTCGACGAGGCGATCCGTGTGTTGGAGCAGGAAATGCTGCCGCAGATCGATACCAAGCCCAAAAAGCAACTGCCGGTCTATCGTAAGCTCGATCCGCACGGCGCGAAAAACAAACACTGGGTGCTGCGCATTCCTAAGGGGATGCAGAGTTGGACCAAGCGGCGTAAAATAGCATTTGAGCTGAAGCAGGGCCGCACGGCGATCAAAAAGGCGCTGGGACCGGCAAACGTTGCGCGGAGCTACGGACAGACCGAGACAGAACCATCAAGCAAGGAGCAAACATAATTCCTATGCAGATCGATCTTTCCAACAAAGTGGCGCTCGTCACAGGAGCGTCGCGCGGCATCGGTCGGGCGATTGCGCTGGAGCTGGCAGCCAGCGGCGCGCGTGTCGTCGTCAACTACCGCAGCCAGCAGCAGCAGGCCGACGAGGTTGTCGCGGCGATCGAGCAGGCCGGCGGGACGGCAACCGCTGTGCATGCAGACGTCGCGCAGCCCGCTGACATCGAGCGGCTGATCAAAACGACGCAGGAGACCTACGGCGGCCTCGACATTTTGATCAATAATGCCGGCATCACCCGCGATAATCTGCTGCTGCGCATGAAAGATGACGAGTGGGACGCCGTGATCGCCACCAATCTGCGCTCGGTCTATCAGCTCACCAAAGCAGTGCTGCGGCCCATGATGAAAGCGCGCTGGGGTCGCATCATCACGATCACCTCGGTTGTCGGCCTCACCGGCAACGCGGGCCAGGCCAACTATGCCGCCGCCAAAGCCGGCCTGATCGGCTTTACCAAATCCGTCGCCCGCGAAATGGCCTCGCGCGGCATTACCGCCAACGCCGTCGCGCCCGGCTACGTCGAGACCGCGATCACCGATGTGTTGTCGGACGAGATCAAAGCGACGGCGCTGGCCAACATTCCGGTTGGTCGCCTGGGCCAGCCCGACGATATTTCCAAAGCCGTGGTGTTTCTTGCCTCAGACGCGGCTGCGTACATCACCGGCCAGACTCTCGCCATCGATGGCGGCATGACCATGTATTAATGGCGCTCGGACGCGAATCGTTTGTGATTCGTGCTGCGAAGCCTCTACCTCCTTCTATGCTTGAAAAAGTCTTGATCGCCAATCGTGGCGAGATCGCGGTGCGCATTGTGCGCGCCTGCCACGAGCTAGGAATTCGCACGGTCGTCGCCTACTCGGAGGCCGATCGCGACTCGCTCGCTGTTCGACTGTCGGATGAGGCCGTGTGTATCGGGCCGCCGCCGCCGAGCAAAAGCTACCTGAGCGCTCCGGCGCTGATCAGCGCGGCGCTGATCTCGGGCTGCGATGCAGTTCATCCCGGCTACGGCTTTTTGTCGGAAAATCCCTACTTCGCCGAGATCGTGAAGCAGTGCCAGCTGACGTTTATCGGCCCTGAGCCGGATGTGATCGCGATCATGGGCGATAAAGCCGCCGCTCGTGCCGCGATGCGTGACGCCGGCCTGCCGGTGATGCCGGGCTCCGAGCAGACGCTGAGCACGGTCGACGAGGCGCGCGAGCTGGCGCAGGCGATGGGCTATCCCGTGCTGCTCAAAGCCGCAGCCGGCGGCGGCGGTCGCGGCATGCGCATCGTGCCGGTCGAGGCCGAGCTGGCGCGGGCTTTTGCCACCGCCAAAGCTGAGTCCGAGGCCGCCTTCGGCAGCGGCGCGCTCTACCTGGAAAAGTTCCTGCCCGTCGCGCGGCACATCGAGATCCAGGTGCTGGGTGATAACTACGGCAACATCATCCACTTGGGCGAGCGCGAATGCTCGATCCAGCGCCGCCACCAGAAGCTGGTCGAAGAGTCGCCGTCGCCGGTGGTAGACGAAGCGCTGCGCAAGCGCATGGGCGATGCCGCCGTGGCCGGAGCCAAAGCGATCAACTATACCGGCGCGGGCACGATGGAGTTTTTGATGGACCCCGAGGGGAACTTCTACTTCATCGAGATGAACACGCGTATCCAGGTTGAGCATCCCGTCACGGAGCTGGTCACCGGCGTCGATCTGGTGAAATGGCAGCTGCGCATCGCGGCTGGCGAGCGGTTGACACTCCAACAAGCTGACGTTAGAATGACCGGGCATGCGATAGAGTGCCGTGTTAATGCGGAAGATCCGGGGCGCGATTTCATGCCGCAGGCGGGAGAAGTCGACCTTTTCTTGCCGCCTGGCGGCCCTGGCGTGCGGATCGACTCGCATCTGTACTCAAGCTACACCATCCCGGCCAACTACGACTCGCTGCTGGCCAAGATCATCGTCTGGGCCGATACTCGGGCCGACGCGATCGTGCGCATGCGGCGGGCGCTCGACGAATGTATTATCACTGGCATCAAAACCACGATCCCGTTCCAACACGCGCTGATGGACGACGATCGCTACCGCAGCGGCGATGTTTCAACGGGCTATCTGGGCGAGTTTATCCAGCGCTATCGTCAGTGAGCCTTGCCCGAGGCAGATGCGTCTCGGCATAGAACGATAGGATCTCGAACATGGCTGTACCCAACGGAACTGTAACGATGTCGCCTGTTGCGTTGATCGGCATTATCAGTCGCACGGCACAGGATGTGCAAGGCGTAGCCCGCATGGGCACGGTACCGCCATCCCGGGTTGGCCAGCTGTTCACCGGCAGCCAGACTCGCGACGGCGTGCTGGTGCGTGTGGACGGCGCGGTCAGCGCCGACGTGTATCTGATCGCGCACAACGATGCCAACTTGCTGGATCTTGGCCAGCAGGTCCAGGCGGCAGTCGCCCATGCGATCCGTGAGATGGTGGGCATGGATGTTCGTGAAGTAAACGTGTATATTCAAGACGTGGAGGCAGCGCGTGGCTAATGTGCGTCATCGGGCGCGCATTGCGGCGATGCAAGTGCTCTTTGAGCTAGACATCACCGATCACCCGCTTGAGCCGGTATTACAGCGGCGCTTAGACGACGAGTCACTGCCTGCGGATGCCGCTGAGTTTGCGCAGCGCATTGCGCGGGGCGCGTGGGACCGGCAAAGCTTTCTTGACAATGTGATCGAGCAGGCCGCGCCAAACTGGCCGATCTATCAGATGCCGGCGATCGAAAAGGCGATCTTGCGCCTGGCGATTTGGGAGCTGCTGCTGAACGATCAAGACCCTGCTCCCGCGAAGGCGGTGATCAACGAGGCCGTTGAGCTGGCAAAACATTTTGGTGGCGACAATTCCAGTCGCTTTGTCAATGGTGTGTTAGGCACTGTTGTTAGCCAACGGCAGGGCTGAGCATAATTGAACTATGACGCCACAGGGCGTACACAAGGAGTTTTCACATGGAAGAACGATTGAAGAAGCTAATCGCGGAGCAGCTCGGCGTCGACGAGAAGCGGGTTGTGCCCAGTGCTTCGTTTACCGATGACCTGGAAGCCGACTCGCTGGATCTCGTTGAGCTGATCATGTCGCTGGAAGAAGAGTTCAATGTCGAGATTCCCGACGCCGACGCCGAGAAGATTGTCACGGTCAGCGACGCGATGCAGTATCTGCGAGAGCGCGCAGACTAGGCCACGGTTTTGCAGATCGATGACGCCGCGCACCTGCGCGGCGTTCTCTGTCTATAGGGAAGGGATTGGTATTCGGTAGGGGCGTATTGCGATACGCCCAGG
>JAFAYS010000628.1 GCA_019240175.1 Chloroflexota bacterium
GATCCTGATCCAACACAATAATCCGAGGGCTCATGCATAACCCCTTTCATGGGACGTTTGGTGCAAAGTATGGCTGGGGTTTTAAGGTTATACAAAAAAGAACCGCTACTGTCGGTGCTCGGCCCACCCCCCAGTCGGTCGAGTGCCATCCAGTAGCGGATACTGTTTATCGTAGCACGAGAGCGCTGGTCTGCCAACCTGTTAAAATGGGCTAACCAATGCCTAGGACCGACGATTAATGCTATGTAATGCTACAGATGAGAAACCATGCTATGGGCAAGCAATTACAGCGTAACGATATTTCATGACGCAAACGATAAACTCTGGTTTCGCTTTGCGAGGCACCAATGGTGCTAGCCTGTCCAGGACTGGTACGCAGACGGCCTATATCGTGCTGTCACCGACGTCGTATCCGACAACTTATGGTACGCTGAGCTAGTCAACACAAAGCGAGGGAGCAGCATGAGCTTTACAATCGACCGCTATCTGAGCGTTGGGCAGGCCTACTGGCCCAGCCTGGCCGCCGATGGTCAGAGCGTGGCGTTTCTTACCGATATCACGGGCACGCCGCAGGTCTGGCACGCGCCGATCGTCGGCAATCAAACGCTGGTGCCGTGGCCGGAGCAGCGCACGTTTAGCGCCGACCGCGTGCTGGGCGTGTGGACCTCGCCAGTCGTCGGCGACCCACGCCTGATCTACACCCAGGATGCCGGCGGCAACGAAAACGCGCAGATCGTCCTGCTCGATCCCGAGCGCGGCGACGAGCAACTGCTGACGGCGGGCTACGAGGCCGCGATGCATATCTTCGGCGAGTGGTCGAAGGATGGCCAGCAGATTCTGTTCGCGGCCAATCGCCGGCAGCCGGCGCGCTTCGATCTGTACGTGCAGCCGCTGGATGGCGCGGCGCGTCTGGTGTGGCAGAACGATATCGCCGGCCCGCTGACCAACCAGTCGTTCTCGCCCGACGGCCAGCGCGTGGTGGTCACGCGGATAGAAAGCGGCGCGCGCCACGAGCTGTACGAGATCGAGCTCCAAACGGGTGAGGCGCGACGCATCACGCCGAGCGCGGAAGAGGCGCAGTTCTCGGCTGTGCGCTACGCCGCCGACGGTCGCTCGCTGTATATTCTGACCGATCTGGGCGCGGACTTCGAGCACGTGGCGCGGCTGGACCTCGCAACGCTGGCGGTCGAGCCGCTGGTCGCGCTGGACTGGGACATTGCCGCGATCGATCTTTCGCCGGATCGTCGCCAGCTGGCCTACGTCGTCAACGAGGGCGGCATCGGCACGCTGCATGTGCGCGATCTTGAAGCCGGCACCACGCGCGCCGCGCCCACAATCGACTCTGCGCCGGGCGTGGTCGCCTATCACGATGGCCGCATCCGATGGAGCCGCGACGGCCAGCGGCTGGCCTTCTCCTACACCAGCGCCACGCGCACCTCGGACATTTTTGTCTGGCACCTCCACGACAACACGGTGCAGCCGCTGACGCAATCGTCGCATGGCGGGATTCCGCAGGCGGCGTTTGTTGCGCCCACGCTGATCCACTACCCGACCTTCGACGAGCGCCAGATTCCGGCCTGGTTCTTCAAGCCCGCTGGTGCCACTGAAGCCCTGCCGGTGGTGGTCGTGGTGCATGGCGGGCCTGAGTCGCAGATCGTGCCCTACTTTCATTTCTTGATCCAATATCTGGTCAATCAGGGCTACGCCGTACTGGCGCCCAACGTGCGCGGCTCGACCGGCTACGGCAAAACCTACGCGCAGCTCGACAACGTGCGCAAGCGCATGGACTCAGTCGCGGATCTGGCGCACGCGGCCTACTGGCTACGTGAGCAGCCCGAGATCGATCGTGAGCGGATTGCGGTGTATGGCCGCAGCTACGGCGGGTTTATGGTGCTGGCCGCCCTGACAACCTATCCCGATCTGTGGACGGTGGGCGTGGATTTCGTCGGGCCGAGCAACTTTGTGACCTTCCTGGAAAATACCAGCGGCTACCGGCGGGCACATCGCGAGTCCGAGTACGGCA
>JAFAYS010000183.1 GCA_019240175.1 Chloroflexota bacterium
GGACAGTAGCGCGTCGGCCAAAGATACGAGATTACCTCGCCGGGCAGCTGCTCGATCGGCGTTTTAGGCAGATCGAGGAAAACCGGATCGGGCGGCGACGGCACGGCGACCACGGCGTCGTAGCGCAGGTGGAACGGTCCCGGCGGCGCGACCACACGCCAGACGATCGAGCCGTAGCCGTCGCGGATGCGCTCGATCGGCACTGGTGGCTCGGTGATCTGTGTCGCTTGCAGAACATGCTGCTCGTCGCCGTCCGGCACTTCCACCAGAAACAGCATCGGCGTGGGATGCTCGACCTCGTAGCGCACATCGCAGCCGACGCGAACATGCAGCAGGCTAGCTGAGCTGTGTTGTTCCAAAATGTGACTCCAACGTCGGGAGAACCTAGAACTTAGAACCTAGAACCTAAAATCGGAGAGCGGTTTTGTTCTTTGTTCCGTGAACAGGCCCTCACCCCGCTTCGCTTCGCTCAGCACCCCTCTCCCGCTGAGGCAGGCGAGGGGAGTGAAGGTACTTTGTTCTTTGTTCCATTGTTCTTTGTTCTATTTATTTCTACATTGCTGCTGCTGCTCGGGCTGCTCGCCGTCGTGCCTGGGTGGCGACAGCGGCTTCATGACTAGCAACAGCTCATCGTCGACGGTCTGCTCATCGGCGAGCCGCACCTGTACCGCGACACCAAGCTCGGTGTCGGCCTGTCCCTTGAACACGCCGCGCGTCGGCGGCACATCGGCATAGTCGCGCCCGATCGCGACGCGAATGTGGCGATCGCCGGCGAGCAGATTATTGGTCGGATCGAAGCCGACCCAGCCCAATTGCGGCAGCAGCGCCTCGATCCAGGCGTGCGTCGCGTCGGGCGCGCTGCTCGACGTATCGTCGCGCCGATGATACAGGTAGCCGCTGACATAGCGACATGGAATGCCAAGATCGCGGACCAGCGCCAGCATGATGTGCGTGTAATCCTGGCACACGCCCTGACGCTGCTGTAGCGCCACATCGATCGGCGAGTCCACGCGCGTGCTCTGCGGCATATACGTCAGCGCGGCGTGCATGCGCTCCGAGATCTCGCGCAGCAAGCTCAGCGGATCATCGCGGCGGGTGATCTCTAGCTCCTGAGCAAAGGCGCGCAGCAGCGGCGTCGAGCGCACAAACTGGCTTGGAATCAACATCTCGACGTAGTCGCCCTCGTCGACCAGCGCGTCAAGCTCAGCCCAGGCGCTGGCGTCAAGTGCTGCGGTAGGCGGCACGGCGGTCGTCGTCACCAGCGCCTGCGCCGTGATCGTCAGCTCGCTGTGGGGTCGCAGCACATCGAAGTGATGCACAATGTTGCCGAGATAATCGCGGCTGGCGGTGATCCGCGTTGTCGGCGCGGTCGTCAGCTCAAACGACAGGCAGTGCTGCGCATCGTCGCGTCGTGGCTGCATGCGGACTTCCATCACGCTTTCGGTGATCGGACTGCTGTAGCGAAAGCGGGTAATATGGCGCACGGAATACATCATTTAACAACTCGTCACAAAGATCATAAGCGGCCTCAAGACGCAAGGATCGCCTGAATCGGCGGCTGAAAATACGTTTCTTGCAGCAGCGCGTGCAATTGCCTGAGCTGGCGCTGCACATCCCCCAAAAACAGCAGCAGATCGCCGGCCATGATCTCGTCGATCTGCGCGTAGTCGAGCGTCGCGCGCATCTTGCCGGCAGAGCGATCGATCTGGCCGTTTTTGCGTGCGCTGGTCTGCTCGGCGATCGTTTGCAGCGCGCCCTGAATACGATCGACGGTGAAGCGCACCGAGTGCGGAAACTTGGCGCTGAGCAGCAAAAAGCCCGCGATGCGATCCGGCTGTAGGTCGGCGGTGTAGACCTGGCAATACGCCTCGAAAGCTGTGCGCGATTTGAGCAGACTGACCTGATCCAGATAATCGCCGTCGAAGCTTTCGAGATCGGTGGTGTTGCGCTCGCCGAAGTAGGATTGCAACAGCGTGATCGTGGCCTCGGCACGCTCCAAAAAGCGTCCGACCTGCACGAACTGCCAGCCCTCATCCTGGCGCATGGTTGCCTCGGTGATGCCATGAAACAGCTGCGCGCCCTCCTTGATCCGCCGGAATAGCGCGTGCGTCTGGCCGTCCCACACATCATCGATCGCGGCGCTGCTGACCTCAAGATATAGCCGGTTGATCTGCTCCCACATCTCGGTTGAAAGCTGATTGCGCACCTCGCGGGCGTTGCTGCGGGCCAGCGCCAGCATCGCGATGATCGACTGCGGCGTGTCGCGATCAAACATCAGCGTCTGCACAATTTTGGCCGGCTCGGCGGCAACGCTCTCGGGCAGACTCACCGCCAAACTCCGCAGCAGCCGATGCCAGCGCAGATCGGCGTCGGCGGGCGCTTGATCCAGCATCAGCACCAGATTCACGTCGATCACCCGCGCGCTGTGCTCGACCCGCTCCAGGTAGCGGCTCATCCAATACAGGCTACTTGCGACTCTACTGAGCATGGTTCCTCGTTTCTCGTCTCCGTGACGATCGCGCTGCTGACTGGACGCTTACTGATCGACGACCCAGGTATCTTTGCTGCCGCCGCCCTGCGACGAGTTGACCACCAGCGAGCCGCGCTCAAGCGCCACGCGCGTCAGGCCGCCGGGCACCAGCATTGCCTCGCCGCTGAACAAAATGTAGGGCCGCAGATCGACATGCCGCGCCTCGAACTGCCCGTAGATAAAACATGGTGCGCGCGATAGTGCCAATGTCGGCTGGGCGATGTAGTTGCGCGGCTCGGCGATGATGCGCTGCCGAAACTCTTCGCGCTGCTCGGCGGTGCTGTGTGGCCCGATCAACATGCCGTAGCCGCCGGACTCGCCAACCGCCTTGACGACCAGCTGGTCGAGATGTTCCAGCACGTAGCGCCGCTGCGACTCGTCGTTCAGCAGGTAGGTCTCGACATTCGGCAAGATCGGCTCTTCGCCCAGGTAGTAGCGAATAATCGCCGGCACGTAGGCGTAGAGCGCTTTGTCGTCCGCAATGCCGGTGCCGATCGCGTTGGCCAGCGCGACGTTGCCGGTGCGATACGCGTTGAACAAGCCGGCCACGCCCAGGATCGAGTCAGGGCGGAACACCAGCGGATCGATGAAATCGTCGTCTACGCGGCGATAGATTACGTCAACACGACGCAGCCCCGCCGTGGTGCGCATGTAGACCACGTCGTCATGCACCAGCAGATCGCGGCCCTCGACCAGCTCGATGCCCATCTGGCGCGCGAGATAGGTGTGCTCGAAGTAGGCCGAGTTGTACACGCCCGGCGTCAGCAGCACGATCGTCGGATCGGAGGTCCCAGCGGGCGCGAGCTTACGCAGGGTTGCCAACAGCGCCTGGCCATAGTGATCGATCGGACGCACGCCGGAGTTGCGGAACAGCCGCGGGAAAACGTGGCGCAGCACCTGGCGGTTGGTCAGCATGTACGAGACGCCGCTGGGCACGCGCAGATTATCTTCGAGCACCGCAAAGCGACCATCCGGCAGTCGCACCAGATCCGTGCCCACCACCGACACATAAATATCGTGGGGCACGCGCAGGCCGCGCATCTCGCGTCGGTAGTGACGACAGGAATAGATCAGCGCGCGCGGCACGACGCCCGCCGCCAAGATCCGGCCATCGTGATACACGTCTTTGAGAAACAGATTCAGCGCCGTGATTCGTTGCGCCAGCCCACGCTCGACAATCGCCCACTCGCTACCGGGGATCAGACGTGGCAGCAGATCGTGGGGAATGATGCGCTCGGTGCCCTGTTCACGGCCATAGACCGTAAACGTAATGCCCTGGTTAAGAAACGACAGCTCGGCGGCCTGCGCGCGGCGCTGTAGCTCGTCGGTCGGCAAGCTCAAGAGCCGATCGTAGAGCGCGGCGTAGTGAGGACGGGCCACGCCGTCAGCCGTGAACATTTCATCGTACGCCGCGTCAAGCTCGTAGCTGCTAAACGGCCTCGGCGATGCTGTTGAGCCTGAAGTTTCGAACTCGGGCACGGCTACCTCGCAAAGTAGGATAAAACAAAATCACCCTACACGACGGTGCAGGGCAACATTGCCGGATCTCGGGGAGAACTCGTGATCTTCATTGCAAAATGTGTTCCAATGATACCTGGATGCGACAAATCCGACAAGCACCGTCTTTGATCGGACAGATTGCTGGTCAGCGCGGCTTTATTGTCGATCATTGGTACCCAGCAGCAGGTTGAAGCGCGTGGTCGAAGGCCGACCATCGCCACCGGTCTCGAAATCGGAGGGCACCGCCGCTTGGAGCCAGCCCTCGCGCCCGTCCGCCAGCCGCACCCGATACCAGAGCACATACGACTGAGCGCTGGCTGACTCGGTCGCCTCGGGGCCGGAGCGCACTCCCAGCAGCGGCATGCGCTCGCCGGGCTGTAGCGCGATCTTGCCCTGCGCTCGCTGCGGCTCACCATTCTCGGCGATGTCCGCCCACAGCGTCACACTCGCCGACATTGGCTGCGCGGCTACAATGACCTCGCCCAGGCTGCCGGAAGCTTCCGATGGAAACGCACGGCGATTGATCACATGCGTGGGATTGCGCCAGCCCTGAACTGTCGGCAGATCCGGCGCGTCGATCGGCCAGTAGCCAGGGCCGGGCGCGCAGTTAGGGCCGCAACGAAAGTTGTAGCGCGGTTGATCGCCGTTGACCGCTGAGGTAGTCAGGAATGTGCGGATCTCGAAGTGCAGATGATTGGGGACGTCGTCGCCGCGCTGAAGCACCGTGCCCAGCGGCTGGCCGCGCGCAACCTGTGTGCCCACCGCCACCAGCAGCGCCGGATCGAGATGGCCATACATCGAGTACAGCTCGTCGGCGTGGCGCACAATCACTACGCGGCCTGGATAGTTCGAGCCCGCATAGACGACCTCGCCGTCGGCCAC